>JBDTDX010000212.1:0-5811 GCA_039922815.1 Granulicella sp. | reverse complement strand
GTAAAGCTCCCTCCGCTGCCCGTTTGGACTTCGCAAACGCAGGAGGATCGAGCACGATCGTGTCGTACCGCTTGCCCGATGCCTCAAACTCGCGCAGCAGCTCAAACGCATCGGCTTCAATCCAATCGACCTTGGCTCCCAGCTTCGGATTCAGCTCCCGATTCCGATCAGCCACCTCAAGCGCGCTCCTGCTGGCATCGACCCCGGTCACTCGTTCGCACTGCTGCGCCAGATGAAGCGCAAATCCGCCTTGGTAGGTGCAGATATCCAACGCCTCTCCGCGCGCATGACGAGCAGCCGCAGCGTAGTTCAGCCGCTGATCCAGAAACGCCCCGGTCTTCTGCCCTGCGCTTGAATCGAAATGGAAATGAAGCCCATTGATGGTGAAGATCGTTGCCAGCTTGGCCTCGTCTGGATTGGGGTTTCGCCGATACAAAGGCTCCAGCAGAGGTGGCGCCAACTGCTCCAGCTCCCGCACCCGCGGATCGGGCCGTTCGATCACTGTCTCAAGCGGGAATCGCTCCGTCAGAACCTCCGTCACGAGCCGACGAATGTCCTCCTGCGCCGTACCCTGCGTAAGTAATTGCATAATCGCCAGGTCGTGATACTTGTCCACTACGATGCCAGGAAGCCCGTCCGCTTCGGAGAAAACCAACCTGCACGCATCGTTCTCCGCCGATTCCGGGGCAAGCTCCGCTCGCAATACCAGCGCAGCATTCAGGCGCTCCTTCACCGAGGCCAGATATCCCTCGCGCGTCCGCGCCGGCTCCCCCGAAACCATGCGCAGGCTAATCTGCGAGGCAGCGCTGTAGAGTGCCGTGCCCAGCGGAAGGCCGCGCGAATCCACAACCGTCACGAGCGATCCGCCCTCAACAGTACCCTGATCGAGCGAGGGGATCAGCTCGTCCACGTCAGATCGGTAGACCCAAAGATGACCCGCCCGCAAACGATCCGCCGCTCGGCGCTGGATCACCGCCGCTGGGCCTTGCTGCTGCGGTTTTCCTACACGGATTGGCCGTTCCTCGATCGTTCTGGGCATCCTTCTATGGTCGCACACGTACCTCTGCCCACCCCGTAGAATGAGACCTATGCCTCCCCTGCAAAACTTTGACGTCGTCATCCTCGGAGCCGGTGCGGCTGGCCTGATGTGCGCCATCGAAGCCGGAAAACGGGGACGCCGCGTCGCGCTTCTCGATCACGCCGAACGCATCGGCAAGAAGATTTTGATCTCGGGCGGAGGCCGCTGCAACTTCACCAACCTCCACACTCGCCCAGAGAACTTCCTCTCGGCCAACCCGCACTTCGCCAAGTCGGCGCTGGCCCGCTTTTTGCCGCAGGACATGATCGCGCTCGTCGAAAAACACGGCATTGCGTATCACGAGAAGACTCTCGGCCAACTCTTCTGCGATCGCTCCGCCCACGACATCGTCACCCTGCTGGAGCGCGAGTGCGCGGAGGCCGGCGTTCATATCTTGGTCGGAGCAAAGATTACTGCCGTCACCAAAGAAGCCAGCTTCGCCATCGAGACCACGCAGGGGACCTTCCAATCCGATTCGCTCGTCGTCGCCACCGGCGGCCTCTCCATCCCCAAGATGGGAGCGACCAGCTTCGGCTACACGCTCGCGCAGCAGTTCGGGCTAAACATCGTAGCGCGTCGTCCCGGCCTTGTGCCCCTCATCTTCAACGAAGAGGATCGTGACCTCTGGTGCGATCTCACGGGCCTCTCGTTCGAAGCGATCGCCGCGACCGGCAAAGGCAAAAGCGCCGCCAGCTTTCGCGAGAAGATGCTCCTCACGCATCGCGGCCTCAGCGGACCGGGGACCTTGCAGATCTCCTCCTATTGGCGGCCCGGCGAAGCACTGACGGTGGATCTCGCGCCCGGCCACACCATCTATGCGCCCCTGCTGGAACAGAACGCCCGCCGCCATCCCGGCACGGCGTTGAAAGCTCTCCATGCAGTCTTCCCCGGACGCCTCGCCGAGCGATGGCTCGACGTCAACCCGCCCGCCGACTGGACCAATGCCTCGCTCAACGCATGGGAGCGGCAGATTCACGAATGGAAGATCACTCCGGCTGGAACCGAAGGCTATGAAAAAGCCGAGGTCACGGTCGGCGGCGTCGATACCAACGAACTCGATGCCAAAACCATGCAGAGCCGTAAGGTCCCCGGCCTCTTCTTCATCGGCGAGGTCGTCGACGTAACCGGCTGGCTTGGCGGCTACAACTTCCAATGGGCATGGGCCTCCGGGTTCAGCGCAGGGCTTGCTGTCTGAACTATTGAACGATCAGGTTCAGATCGACCGTCCGCACCAAACCGGCGCTTGAGGCCGAGACCACAATCGTCGACGTTCCACTCGGCGTAGGAGTCACAGGAAGCCCGGTCGTCGTGGAGGTGGAACCGGGGATCAGCCGCGAGGAACCACAGCCCGACGCAGCGAACAAACCGCACAGCACGATCAGTCCTAACAATCGTGCGAATGCCGAACGCCGTGTCCACCCTGCGATCCCGAATACCAGTGGCAGCACAAAGGCGATCCAGACAGTCCGGCGTTTCATAGCGAGGCTCGCGCTCGACACCCCTGTCGCCACCGTGACCGTCACAAGCACGGTGCCGGTGCCAAGCTGCACCGTGCCGGGGACGATCAGGCAAGTGGCATTCGCAGGCATCCCGCTGCATGTGAATACTGCCGTCCCGGGAACACCCGTGATCGAATTCAGCAGCAGCGAATAGACAGCCGATTTCCCGCTGGCGACGGTCGCTGAACTTGACCCGGCTATCAGGGTAAAGTCCACGCCTGTCCCGGCCAGCGCCAGTGTCTGCGGGGAGGAGACGGCGTCATCGGTCGCCGTCAGCAGCCCCGTACGCATACCGGCTGCACTGGGCACGAAAGCGATCTGTAGCGTGCACGCCGTATTGGCCGCAAGCCCGGTGCCGCAGGTATTACTGCCGGGCACAATCACAAAATCTCCTGTCAGCGAAAGGCTGCGAAGTGAGAGGGGCAGGCCACCATTATTGGTCAACGTCACCGTCTGCGCTGCGCTCATGATACCGACCCCGAGTGGCGCAAAGCTCATGCCAGAGAGGGGTGCCAGAGAGACTCCCGGAGGCGCAACTCCGAATCCGGAAAGCGCCACCGTCTGACTCTGATATTGATCGCTGATCGTCAGCGTGCCCGCCTCATTGCCGACATTCTTAGGCACATACGACACCGCAACCGAGCAGGCCGAGTGCCCATTCAGCGAATTGCCGCAGGAGTTCGACACAATGAAATCGCCACTCGTGATCTGGGCCGAGATCAGCGTAAGCGCAACATCGCCGCTGTTCGTCAGCGTGACCTGCTGTGCCGCACTCGCCGTGTTCAACTGCTGTATTGCAAACACAAGATTCAGCGGGGAGAGTGCATCCGTGGCGGGAGCGGTTCCAAAGCCCGTCAGCGATACCGTCTGCGTGCCGACGGAATCGGTAACAGTCAACGTCCCATAGCGCGTGCCGGACGTGGTCGGCGCAAAGACGATGGCCACGGTACACCCGCTACCGGCATTCAGGGTTGCCCCGCAGGTATTCAAAGTGATCCTGAAATCTCCCGTCACCACCGGCGTCAGCAAGGTAGCCGGAGCACCGCCCATGTTCGAAATTGTGATGTTCGCTGCAGCGGAGGTTGCACCCACCACGGTCCCTGAATAGGAAAGAGTGAAGGGATTCAGGACGATCGACGCAGCCGGTGTTCCATTTCCCGAAAGAGCAACCGTTGCCTGCCCGCCCAGCACATTGCCGAAGAGCGTCAGAACACCGGGTCGCGTCCCCGTGGCGATTGGCAGAAAGGTGACCGCAACCGTACAGCTCGCGTTGACGGCGACCGGACCAGCCGTGCACGTATCCGTCTCGTTGAAGTCCTGCTCCGCAGGAGCGATGGGAATGCCCGCACCACCTGCAATGGCCAAAGAACTGACGACGAGCGGCGCATCCCCGGTATTTGTAACCGTGATGGTTTGCGGAGTGCTCGCCGTGCCGACTGCCTGCGAGCTAAAGCTAAGCGACGTGGAACTGAGGCTCATCGCCGATTGCAGTGTCGATGCAGCCGTGAGCAGCGGAAGCTGCCAGATCCCGCGACCATAAGTGCCCGCCCGCAGTTCGCCGAAACGGCCATCCCCAGTGGTCATCGCCCCCGATGCCGCAAGTTGCACCACGGGAGCATTCGGCAAGCCGACCCCATAGACACTCCAGCAATTCGCAGTGGTGCAGTTTGTAACCTGAGAAGTTACATAGACGCCCGTGTCCAGTGCGACATAGAGCGTGTTCGCATCGTTAGGGTCAATCGCAACGCTGTTCGCCGGAGCATTCGGCAAATTGCTGCTGATGTTCGTCCAATGCGCTCCTGCATCGATCGACCGATAGAGATGCGCGCTGCCGAATCCCATCATCGTCGCATACACCGTCTTCCCACTCACATCGTGCGAATCGACAACGATGGAGGAGAGATCGAACCTATTCGGATTAAACAGACCACCGCCGTTCGTGACGGTCGAGTTGGAAAGGTCTGTCCACGCAGTGCTACTGCCGGCAACCTGTGCCGCCATCGTAGAAAAAAGATGTCCCGCGACCGACCCTCCGCCATCCAGCGTTCCCGCCATCCCCGCATAAAGAATCGTGGACCCGGCGCTTTGTGCAGCCGCCGCGCCACTCGCAGGCCCTCCCGCCGCAAGCGAGCGGACGACCGGATTGGTTCCAGCACATGCACTGTTCTGCGATCCGCCAAACATGGCGCTGATGGCGTTTCCCCCGCTCCACGATGCGCCATTCGACGCCGGTCCGCGCCATACCCTGCATGTGCCAATCAGCACATCGGAAGAGAGCGCAGGGTCCAGCAGCCACGGCGGATCGATCAGCGAGGCATCATTTGCAACCTGCGCGAAGCCGATCGTCGGCACTCCTTTGAAGTCCGCAGCCGTGCATGCAGCCCCATTCGCGCACTGCCGAATACTGACTCCGGCAGCGGTCGAGACGTACCAGTTCTGCGGATTCACCGGGTCAATCGCAACCGTGCCACCTTCGCCTGCTGAAAGCTGTCCCCACGCGGCTGTTGAGCTTGCCGCTGAGGTCCCCGCGCTTCCGTTTGCGCCCACCCCAATCAGCAGCGTGTCCGCATCCGTCGGATGCTGCGCAAATCTCACAATCTCAGCCAGCGATCCTAAACCGCCATTCAGATTTTGAAAGTGATTCGCATCATCGGGCGAGCAAGGTGTTGCCTGTTGATTCACACCATCGGTCGAACGCCACAACCCACCATCATTGCCGACATAGACCAAGGGCAACGATGCCGTAGCCAATGCCGCAATCGCATGTTGAGCGCCGGCCACGCCCGCCGGTGCGGCGCATCCGTTCGTTGCGTTGGTCGTATCGCGCAGTCCACAACCTGCGTTGAGCGAGCAGCGATAGAGATCCGACACACCCACGAAAAGCAGCGTATCCGGACTTCCCGTTCCACTTCCGGAAGCCACCGCCGCAAGCGACAGATTATAGTCAGCCTGAGCAATTACGGCGCTACCGCCGCCGACCTCGAGCGGTGCAGATATCAGTCGTTTTCCAAAACTTATCGCTCCGCTACATCCGGAACCTGAAGCCGCACAAACATCCTGCCATAGCCCCTGGTCAATATTGTTGCGATCCACATGCAACGCGAAGGTATCCCCGCTCGCAGCCTGCACAGCGAGCGCAGCACGAAAGATCGGACAGCTTGCATTGCCCTTCCCGCCCGGATTGGTAGGGCATGCGAGCAGTGAAAGCGATGTCCCCGGTTGCTGCGCGAGCCG
>JBDTDX010000211.1:0-3074 GCA_039922815.1 Granulicella sp. | reverse complement strand
GCGCGAACGGTAGCGAACACCATGAGTAGAACTGCCAGGCCCTCAAGAATCTCCTTCATTACACATTCTCCCTCAAACCGACTCAGATCGATGGGCTATGCACTGGAGTTATATCATATGTCGACGTGATGACGGCAGGTGGGATGTTAATCGAAGCGCTAATCTTCTGTTCTTGCAATACTTCGGCGGACAGGGCGGCTTCGTAGTATTTGTTTGGTGCCTGAGATTTCGGTGGAGAACGCTGGGGGAAGGGTGCCACCGATCACTGCGACCGCGTTCAGAATCCTGCCGGCATTGGCAGGAAGCGAAGTTGTACCGCCTGGCAGAAAGCCGTGGGGCGAGGCAGTCCTCCGGTCCTTGCCCTGAGAAAGGCTAGGACCGGACTCTTGTCACATCAGGAACAGGGGGCGGGAAAGGATCCTCCGATACTGCCTCCGTTGAGAGTGAAGGCGGTGGTGTAGATGGGATTGGTGAGCGCCCGGGTATCGATAGCGGTGGTTGAGGTCGCATAGAGGGCGTAGTAACTGACACCATAGTTGATGTCGTTGGTGACGACGGCGAGGAGATTGGTGCCGCTCGGAACGCCGTATTTGGGGTCGAACGGAGCGCCGGATATGGTCATGACGTAGTTAACACCGTTCTTGGGGCAGGCGTGTGCGCCAAACCATCCGGACAGGTCGGATTTGATGGTGGCTGTGGCGGCGGCGGTACCAAGTGCCTGCGCGTTGGTAAAGCTGCCGTCGTTCTTGATGGCGTAGCCGGTGACGGTGATGGTGTCGGTGCCGGACGCCGCTGCGCTCTTGTTGGCGTTGTAGGTGATGGTGGGCGAGGTGGTGTTGATGGTGGTGACGTTTCCAGATGGTCCGGCAAAGTAGCCGCCAACACCTCCGCTGATGGTCCAGGAGTAACCGAGGCCGAGGATGCCGTCGGTAGGAACGGGGTTGAGGGTAGCGGTGAGCTGGACGGTCCCTCCGGGGCTGAGGTTGGTGGCGGTGGGAGTGACGGAGAGGTTACAGCTTCCTTTAGCGAGCGCGCCGAGGCCATTGGTTAGCAACGTGGTGACGGCGGCATATCCATTGCGGGTTTCGTCGAGGTAGGTTCCTACCAGCGTGTGCCCGGACTTATCGCCAAGAGAGATGGGAATGGTGATGTTGTTGGGCTCGACGCTGGTGGCGCCGCCCTGGAGGCGCAGAGGGTTGATGATGAAATCGTTGCTCGATAGCAGGTACGCCCCGTTGATGGTGGTGGAGGCGGGCGCGATATGGACGGCTTTAACACGGGTGCTGCCGATGGTAGGAAAGATGTGGTTGTACGCCTGGTTGATAAAGAGATTGCCCTGGGAGTGGGCAATGAGAAGGAACTTGCGGCCGGCAGCGGCCTGGGCGTCAAGCGTGGCGTTCTGGGTTGTGTAGTCGTCAGCAGTGGGTGGATTGGAGAAGGTGGCGGAGATGGAGGCAACCGCGGAGGTTACGGCGGAGTTGATGAAGTTCTGGAGGAACTGCGTAAGAGGGCCGTTGCCGGCCGCTGCGACGGTGTTGCCGTAGATATCCTGGCCGGAGAGGCCTTCCCACATGAGGTAGAAGTTGTTGCCGGAGAAAAAGCCGGAGGGGTCGGTCTCCTGGGCACGCTGGATGAAGACCTCAGCCACATCCTGCATGACGGAGGCACCGACGGTACTTCCAGTGTGGTTGTAATAGAGCTCATAGGTGACGCTTTCGTCATTGTAGGAGTCGTCATCGTTGCCCGTGGCTTGCCGGATAGCGGCCTGAAGGGCATTGCGACCGTCGATAGCATCCGACTCGGTATTGCCGACACCGTTGAAGAAGCCGACGCTGTACCCGAGAACGCAGGGTGTGGCGGCCTGGGCGTGGGCATGGAGCGGGTAGAGGAGGAGCGTGATGAGGAGAGCGAAGAGGATGGGTGACTTTGCGTCCCGGACGTCGGAGAGGGTAGGCATAGGAGAAACTCCTGAAAATGACAGTTGTGAAGAAGCTCAATCTGGGAAATGGCTAGTTGCAGGTGGAACCGGCCAGCGACGGAATTGCAGCTCCGTTCCGGGCGGCGTTGTACTTTTCATAGGCCTGCAGGCGCGTTAGGGTGTTGACGCTGAGCTCCTGAACCAGCAGGACTTTTTTATGCTGACCGGAGGAGTAGGACTGCCAGATACAACCGATAGCGCGGTTGTTGGCAACCGATGCCGCGCTGATTGCGGAGGGGCTGGTGAGGTCAACGGTCATCATGACTTGAACAGCCTGGGCGAACTGGATCAGCGCCTTTTGCTGAGTGGCCGTGTCGGGCAGGGCGGCGATGAACTTATCGAGATCGTCACGGACCCCATTGACGTTGGTATCCGGACCGGCAATGGTGGAGGAGGTGTCGAGTGTGGGAAGAGCGCCGCTGGCCTGCAGGTTGCGGAGCGTATCCGGGACGGAGGCAGTAGCGGCGGGTGGAGTGGTGGGGGTTACGGTGGGCGGTGGGGTGGGAGTTGCGGTGCCGGAGCAGCCTGCGAGCAGGAGGAACGGAAGCAAGGCAACGGCTTTCGTGAGGAGCGTGGGTGAGATGAAGTTGCGACGAGGCTTGGAGGCCATGAGATTCCCCTTCTTTGCGTGGAGGTACTGAGGGTGCATACAAGTGGCGTGGATCGCAAACGGAATGACTCATGATTCTGAAAAGAATTACTGCAAACGTCGAACGGGTGTGATTCACTCTGTAGGAAGCCAGCTGACACTTTGAAGCGTTCCAGAGGATTTCCGGGGTGGAGATTACTTTATTGCTGCGGAAATGGGAGACAGGCGAGCCTGAGGCGCTCGAAGAGCTGATGCCTCTGGTGTATCCCCAGTTGAGGGAGGTCGCGGCTGCCTATATCCGGCGGGAGCGCCAGCCGGACATCTTTCAGGCCACCATGCTGGTGAATGAACTCTATCTTCGGCTAGTCAATCAGCGAAAAGCCGGGTGGGAAGATCGCCATCACTTTTATGCCTTTGCCGCGCGGACGATGCGGATGATCCTGATCGACAATGCACGCAGCAACCAGGCCTTGATGCACGGGGGCGGTACGACTCATGTTCCGCTCA
>JBDTDX010000210.1:0-2292 GCA_039922815.1 Granulicella sp. | reverse complement strand
CGATGCTGGCTACGGAGGAGATCTCGTAATAGACCCAGGCACACCATGCGAACGCGACGAGGAGGATGAGGCCAAGGAATCGCCGCAGGAGGTGGGGGCGGGGACGAGGATGGTTGTCGGCAGTCATCTTATTCGCGAGAGAAACAGGCCCGTAGGGGAAGGATACAGACTGACAGTATGAACCGGTGGGAGGGGAGTCGCCAAGGGTTGCGTGGCGGGTAGTGGGAAATGATGGGTGAGATGGTGGTTCCCACCCTTCGCAAGGGCGCGAAGGATGGGGCACCCGGGTGTTTGTGTTTGATGGAGGGAAAGCAGATCCCTTCGCTTCGCTGCGGGATGACAGAGGGGAGGCAGCGGGATGACAATCCAAAAAAGCGTGATGAGGGGTTAGTGCTGGAGGGCGAGGGCTATTTCGTGGGTGGGGATGGCGCCTTCGCGGAGGATCATCCAGGAGTTGCCGCCGCCAGAGAGGTCGACGATGGTGGTGGGGATGGCGCGGGCGGTGGGGCCTCCGTCGACGATGAGGGGGAGTTGGTCACCGAGCTGATCGAGGACGCCGTGGGCGTTGGTGCATTCGGGTTGGCCGGCTAGGTTGGCGGAGGTGGCGGTGATGGGCAGGCCGAGGCGGGCGACGACGGCGCGGCAGATGGCGGCTTCGGGGACGCGGAGGGCAAGGTTGCCGGTGTTTGCGGTGACGCGGAGGGGGAGCTTGCTGCCTGCCTTGACGATGATGGTGAGGGGGCCGGGCCAGAATTTTTCGGCGAGGCGGTCGAAGGCGGTGTCGAGGTCGCGGGCGAGTTGATAGGCCTGGGCGACCTCTGCAATGAGGAGCGAGAGGGGCTTGTGGCGGGCGCGAGCTTTGAGATCGTAGATCCGATCGACGGCGCGGAGATTGACGGGATCGACGGCGAGTCCGTAGAAGGTGTCGGTGGGGAGGGCGACGACGTTGCCTGCGTTGAGGCTGGCTACGATGGTGTCGATGTGTTGGGTTTCGGGCTCGTCGGGATGAACGCGGAGAATCTCAGCCTGCAAAATGATGGCTCCTGGTGAATGGCGCGTGGCCGGTTTTGGGAGTGACCCCTACAACTTCGGAGGATAGCATCGCGGGGGTTCGGGCTCAATCTGGGGGATGGGAAGCCATCGTATTGCTACTGATCTCATTTCCCCAACATGACCTAACAAAGGCTAATATGAACCGATGATTTGGAAATCGCTGCTCTGGATTGCGCACCAATTTCCTTGGATTATTTGTGTCTTGGTGATCGTGACCCCATTTGATATTCCTGGCAACCGAAGGTCAGCTCGTGTGCTTGACGGTCGAATCGAATTCAGCCCTGGTCGAATTGACTTTTACATATGGCCCATAGTTGCCGCTTATCTTTTCTATGCAGCCACGAACCAGTTGAGGCACAGCTTAGGTAATCCGTGGCATTTCGTAACGGCAACATCTGTCGGATTGTTAGCGTTCCTGTTTCTCTCTTCGTTGCCGGAAACGGTGGTCATCACCGATGACGGCTTACGACAGGTCTACTGGTTTCGAAGAGACAAACTTATTCGGTGGGATGAGATCGTTGAGATCAACACAGGCAACAAAAGTCGAATGGTGACGATCGTAGGAGCACTTGGAACGAAGATTATTCACTCTCGTAAGCTGCCAGATCGAGCGTTATTTTTGCAAGAGATCAAGCGGCACTGCGGCGAAAATCTACCGTTAGACTTTCCGCGAGAGCCTCTCAAGTAAAACTCCAAAAGTTGGGATGTTAGCGACTCTAGCCTAGCCGTATCCAACAGGCTCAATTGCAATCATGACTACCTCTTGAAAGCGTAGAATTGGCGAAGGTGGTGTATGGATTTTAATGTGGTGACGAGTCGGGCGAATGGGCGGGTGAAGCAGCTGCGGGCGGCGTTTGCGGGGCAGGCGCGGCTGAGTGGCGGGATGGTGGGGATCGAGGGGGAGCATCTGCTGCGTGAGGCGCTGCGGAGCGGGATGGTCTTCAAGACGGTGTTTATGAGCGAGCGGCTGGAGGTGCCCGCGTGGGTGCCGTATGGGGTTGAGGTGCTGCGGCTGGCGGACGATGTGTTTCGGAGCGTGGTGGAGACGCAGGCTCCGCAGGGGCTGGCGGCGCTGATTGTGCCTCCGGTAAGGGAGTTTGCGGAGGTGATGGGTGCGGGTGCTTCAGGGAACGCGCCGTTGATTGTGGTGGCTTGCGGGTTGCAGGACCCGGGGAACCTAGGGACGCTGGTGCGGTCGGCGGAGGCGTTTGGCGCGACGGGCGTGGTGACGGGGCCGGG
>JBDTDX010000209.1:0-7448 GCA_039922815.1 Granulicella sp. | reverse complement strand
CCGGCACCATCTTCCTCGTTCACGGTGGCGCGCAGGGCCGCCGCGCGACCACTCTGCTGCCGGACCACCACATCTGCATCGTCCGCCGCGATCAGGTTTACGAGCTCATCCCGGAGACGCTTGCCGTTCTTGGTGCCAAGAGTACGCATCCCATCACCAGCATCTCCGGCCCCTCGGCGACCGCCGATATCGAGATGACGCGCATTCGCGGCGTTCACGGCCCTCGGCGGCTTACCGGTATTCTGTATGGAACGCTTTAGCACCACCGAGCGTTCGAGGAGAGCCCGACCGTGAAGATCGCCGTACTCTCGCCGCATCGTGATGACGCGGCCTTTTCGCTCTCGCTCGCCATTGACGCCTGGCTCGCGCAGGGTCACTCCGTGCAGGTCATCAATTGCTTCACGCGCAGCGCTTTTGCGCCCTTCTCCGACGCCGAATCCCTGCACTCGAATGATCGTGCCTCCTATGTCACCGCCGTCCGGTTGCGAGAGGACGTGACCTGGAGCCGCAAGTTCAGCAAGCGTCTCGTGTTGAACGATCTGAACTTGAAAGACGCTCCGATTCGGCTTCGTTGTTCGCTCGACGAGCTGTTCACGCTGCCCGTAAATCCTGCCGAGAAGGCCGTTGAAAAAATCCGCAGAGCTATTGAACAACTAGCGCCCGATGCCCTTGTGCTGCCGCTCGCTATCGGCGGCCATCTCGATCACCGCACCGCACAACATGCGGCCCTGCTCGCGCCTATTACTCGTCTGGCGTTTTATGAGGATCTCCCCGACTCCGCAAATATCGGCATCGCCGAGACGCTCGAAGCCACAGTCCGCGCCCTTAATCCCGACCTGCAGCCAGCCTTCGCAACAGCTCCTGGCGATGTGGCTGCCGCCATCGAACGTAAGCGCAAGTATGCTCTCTGCTACGATTCCCAGATCGACGATGCCACCACCCTCACCATCGCGCGGTTCTGCGATCGGTACCAAGGCCGCGAGCGTCTGTGGGCCAATCAGCTTTGGCGAGACTCGGAGCTTGCAGCCGGCAACTGAGCTGCTCGCTCCACACTTCATCGCACTCGCACCACAGGGTATCCTTGTTGGCGAGGAGACATAACTTTCTTCTATGGTGTCGATCCTGAGACGTTCCTCGCGACCGCTGGCCCGCATGTTTCGGTTGATGTCGATCGGCATGCTCGTTGCACTTTTTGCGGGTGAGAGTGCCCCGGTCTTCGCGCAGTCGTTGGCCCAGATATTTGCTCCGAAGACTGCGAAGAATCGCTCCGAACCGCCCGCCATTCTGCGCACGGCAACGGGTCTTGTGGAGACTGGCAAAATCGGTGACGCCGCCTATCGCATCGACGTACCCAACAATTGGAACCATTCGCTGGTTGTCTTCTTTCACGGCTACGCGCAGACGCCCTGGGGCTATCACCCTACTCATCAGCTTCTCAGCCATGTGCAGCCAGCGCTTGAACGCGGCTATGCCGTGATCGAGAGCGGCTACTCAAACACCGGCTGGGCCATCGACGAGGCACAGGCCGACACCGAAGCCCTTCGCAAGTACTTCGTCCACAAGTATGGCCAGCCGCGCGAGACCTTCGCCATCGGCAACTCCATGGGCGGCCTGCTCACCTCGATCACGCTTGAGCGCAACCCCAAGCCGTACGCTGGCGGCCTTGATCTTTGTGGCTCAGTCGGGCCGACCTATGCC
Source organism: Granulicella sp. (assembly GCA_039922815.1). Lineage (GTDB taxonomy): Bacteria > Acidobacteriota > Terriglobia > Terriglobales > Acidobacteriaceae > Edaphobacter. The sequence continues at coordinate 5,750 of JBDTDX010000209.1, read as the reverse complement.
TCTGCCACACGCCGCTTTGCCGCGCGCGCTGCGTTTGACGCCTACTTTCCCGATCTGCTTCCGCCGCTCGTTCCTCCTGCATCCTCGGGGTACCCGGCCCCTGCACCGGAGGCCGAGGCCACCCTCCGCAAGATTAAAGACGCGCTCCACGATCACCCGGCCCCGGCGCTTGCGATGCGCAATCTGATGGAGCTGCACTCGGACGCCGACGTAGCCCACATGATCCGCTACATCTCCTTCGTCATCGCCGACATGCAGCACAAGGCCGGCGGCAACCCCTTCGACAACCGCAACTATCTCTACACCGGCACGAACCCCAACTCCACCGCCGAAGACAACCACCTCAACGACATCGTTCGGCGCTATGCCGCGGACCCCGCCGCCCGCCGCTGGCTCGGCACGCACTACACACCAACGGGTCGTCTCGCCCATCCCATGCTTGCTCTCAACACGACTTACGATCCGCTCATCCCCGGGACCACGCTCGCCCTCTACGGCCACATCGTCGAGCAGGCCGGCTCTGGCGACAACTACGTGCAGCAATACGTCCACCGCGACGGCCACTGCACCATGACCGCCGAAGAGGCAGGCACCGCCTTCGACGAACTGATCGCCTGGGTACACACCCACAAACGTCCCGTCCCGGGCCTTCTTCGCTAAAACATCCGCAAAAGCCTGGTAGTTGTGTTTAACCCACAATGGCCGAAGCTTTCGCGGCATTCCTTTCATGCGCGCCCAAGGACATCATCAAACATGGAGCTGTTGTGGCGAGAGCGCTAGCGACATGCACGTCTATGAGGATCCTTAATGGTACCGTCTTCTCATGCGTGCGGTTCATTGGATTCTGCTTGCCTTGGCGGTGTTCGGAAGCGCTTTCGTGGTGCTGGTCGCAACTTCCACGCCTACGGGGTCTCCGTTGACTCGGACCATTGGCGCATGCCTGATGTTGCTCGTGACCGTATGCGTCGTGATAGCCAGGTATCAGCTGGGCCATGCCTTTTCTATAACGCCACAGGCGCGACGGCTTGTCACGACCGGGCTCTATGTGCGCATTCGCAATCCCATTTACGTTGCCAGTCCCCTTTATGTCGTCGGTCTTGCATTCCTTATTGCGCAATGGTGGCCGCTGCTCCTGCTCATCGCGATCGTTCCAATACAGGTCGTGCGCGCCGGACGGGAGGAAACCGTTCTACGCGCTGCATTCGGTGATGCATACGACCGATACCGTACCCAAACCTGGTTCTAGCAACAGCATTGCTCCTGACAATCGGACCTATCGTCAGTAATTCAAGTCGGAGCGCGCTTTGGCTTCATAAAATCAAAGGGCTCAGCTTTGTTGCCCTTCGGAAGAGTGGATTCAAACTCACCCACTACCCAAAGCCTGCCCCCCTCGTCGCAAGCGGAGGACTTGTTTTCGAATCCCTTACAAGCTGCACAACCTCCGCCTATAATGACCTATGGCAACCATTCGGCCCGCCTCTAACGAGGTTGGCCCTCACTCAGGACTACCGTCCGAGTCCAGCGTCCCGGCGACGAAGCTCGCCCCGGCGCCCGAGACCGGCATTGTCCCTGAGACAGTTGCTCCCGCCCCCGTAGAGAATCCCGCCAGCGGCGACCCCGAGATTGACGCCAAGTTTGCCCGCGTCCTCGACACCGTCCGTGCCAATCGCCCGCTCGACGATCTCAACGTCATCCGCGGTGCCTGGGCCTTCTGCATGGAGCATCATGAAGGTCAGAAACGCGCCTCGGGTGAGCCTTACATCATCCATCCGCTGGAGGTCGCGCAGGTCCTTGCCGAGCTTCGCATGGACTCGACCGCCATCGCCGCCGGTCTGCTCCACGATGCCGTTGAAGACACCGACGTGACCACTCCCGAGATCGCCAAACGCTTCGGCAAGCAGGTCGCCCATATCGTCGAGGGCGTCACCAAGCTCGACAAGATCAAGTTCGCCAATCGCGACGACCACCAGGCCGAGAACATTCGCAAGATGCTGCTCGCCATGGTCACCGACGTTCGCGTCGTCATCATCAAGCTAGCCGACCGCCTGCACAATATGCGCACGCTCGAGCACCTGAAGCCTGAACGGCAGCAAAAGATCGCACGCGAGACGCTCGACGTCTACGCGCCGCTTGCCCACCGGCTGGGCATGGGAAAACTTCGCGGCGAGCTCGAGGACCTTGCTTTCCGGTACACCGATCCCATTGCGTACCAACAGGTCACCGCGCAGGTCGAAGCACTTCGCGGCGAGGGCGAGATCTTTCTGCAGAGACTGGTGACCGAGCTTGAGGCGAAGCTGATCGAGCATCACATTCAGGGGCGCGTCGAGTCCCGCATCAAGCGTCTCTATTCGATCCAGCAGAAGCTGATCGACCAGCACATCTCCATCGACCAGGTCTACGATCTGCTCGCCATCCGGGTCATCTGCACGACGGTGCAGGATTGTTACGCGCTGCTCGGCCTGCTGCACAGCATCTGGCGTCCTGTTCCCGGCCGCATCAAGGACTTCATCTCGATGCCGCGCCCGAACCTCTATCAGTCACTCCACACCACGCTTATCGCTGATGGCGGCCACCAGTTCGAGGTCCAGATCCGCACCGAGGATATGCACCGCGTCGCCGAGGAAGGCATCGCCGCGCACTGGAAGTACAAGGCCTCCGACGCCGTCACGGCTAAGGACGAGGCTCGGCTCGCCTGGGTTCGCCAACTGATGGAGTGGCAGCGCGACGTCACCGATCCCAACGAGTTCATGTCGACCCTCAAGATCGACCTGTACCCCGAGGAGGTCTACACGTTCACGCCCAAGGGCAAGGTCGTGGTGCTGCCGAAAGATGCCAGTCCGATCGACTTCGCGTACACGATCCACACCGACGTCGGCAACGCTACGGTCGGCGCGAAGGTCAACGGGCGCATTGTTCCGCTGCGCACGAAGCTCCGCAATGGCGATATCGTCGAGATCACCACACAGGCCGGCCACTCCCCCAGTCGCGACTGGCTCTCCTTCACCAAGAGCAGCCGCGCGCGCAACAAGATCAAGCATTGGCTGAACGAACATCAGCGCGAACGCGCCATCGAAGTCGGCACCAAGCTGCTCGAGCGCGAGGCCCGCAAATACAAGCTCTCGCTCAACAAATTCGACGAGGCCGCCTTCCTCCGCGTTGCCGCCGACTACGGCCTGGGCACCAGGGCTGAACTGATGGCCGGTATCGGCTTCGGCAAGTTCACCTCGCGCGTCGTTCTCAACAAGCTTGAGCCCAGCTCCAAACTTGCCGCTGAGCCCGCGCCGCACGACTCGGTCATCGGCGACAAGCTCAGCCATATGACCGACGCCGTCAAGCGCGTCTTCTTCGGCAGAGGCTCCGAGTCGCTTCAGGTCGAAGGACAGGACGACCTGCTCGTCTACCGCGCACGCTGTTGTAACCCCATTCGCGGCGAAGAAATTATCGGCTACGTCACCCGCGGCAAGGGCGTTGCCGTCCACGCTCGCAGTTGTCCCAATGTCCAGAACCTCCTCTACGAATCGGATCGTCGCATCCAGGTTGAGTGGTCCAGCTCCCCCAACGAGGCCGGAGCCCCCAAGGCTGCCACCTACCCCGTCCGCCTCACCCTCCTCTGCGAAGACCGCCCCGGCCTGCTCAAGGAGTTCACCGCCATCATCTCCGAAGACGGCACTAATATCCGCTCGGTCGACTCCAGGCCTTCGCCCGACGGCAACGCCATCGTCGACTTCGTGGTTGAAACCGTCGACGTTCGCCACCTGAACAAACTCACCCAGAACCTCCGCAAAGTTCCCGGCGTCCGCGACGTCCACCGCATCCAGAAGATTTAGAGTCATGTTTCAGGAGGCAGCCCGCCATGAACTGGCTCGAACTTCACCATCATCTCCTCGGCATTTTGGCCGACTCTCTCACCTTTCTCGGGGCCGCCATCCTTGCCCGTGACGCCTTTCTCCACATCCGTGATCTGAAGAAAGCCCGCATCGACGATAAATTCCGCGACGAGATGCCCGGCCTTAACCTGACCGACGACGAGCTAAACGAAGCCATCCGCGCCCGCTGGTGGACCTTTGCCGGCTTCGCCCTGCTTGTCTTTGGTTTTTTCTTTCAAATTCTGCTGCGTCTTTTGGAAAAATGATGGCATCGAATTATCCGGCCAGCGGATTAGCGGACAATCCGCCAATCCGTTATAATTGACCCAGAGGCATCCCATGTCAGGATCTCGTTTTACGCTCCAGATCGGCGCCCGGCGACAGGTCACCATCCCTGCCCGCATGATGGAACTCCTCGACCTGCAGGAGAACGGCGAGTTGCTTTGCGAGATCCACGACGATCAAGTCACGCTTACCCCCATCCTCAAAGTGCTTCGCACCGACCTTCCGCAGGAGCTACGCCAACGCTTCCTCGCCCGCCGAGGTGCCAAATCCACGGACCTCGAACTCGATAGCTTTCTCGATATCCTCGCCCAAGGGGCGGCACAACCCGCGCAGGAAGCCGCCCCGGACTGGACGCAGCCTATCGAGCGTGACCGAGCAGCCTTATCCTCACCCGAGCCAGCCACCGACAGAGCAGAGGAACCCGCAGCCGATCGGGCGCAACCCACCTCCCGGTCCAGAAGTAGCCTCAACGAGGACTCACCCCGGCGAGCAAAATCCGAAGCCTGATTTGGCGCGGGCTGCTATACTCCGCCAATGCCCTGCAAGGTCAAGGTAGACACACAGCTGAAAAAGGACATCCTCGGCTTCGACAAACGAACCAAGGGCGAGATCTACCAGTTCCTCCTCGCCCTGCAGAATAAGCCCTTCCCTGAATTCCGCGAGCTCCTCGACCCCGAAGTCCCTAACGCGTTCTCCAGCCAATTGGACTGCGGCTGCTTCCTCTCGTGGGAGGTTTCCGGCGAACTCCTCGACCTCCTAAAAACTCGAGACTGCCTCATCCGCATACTCGGCGCGGCCTTCACAAAACCCTGACTCGGCAGACACTACCCGGCGGCCATCTCCCATCCCCCACCTCAACAAAAAGCACGTCATCAAGGGTAGCCGCCATCAATCAGGGCACGTCATCCTGAGCGAAGCGAAGAAACCCTGTATTTGCTTCTTAGTCATCATTACTGCGCCCACACAACCGCCGAAAACTATTTTTCTCGTTTTTCCCGCCAAAAACGCCTGTCAAGCCCTGATACCTACTAAAGCTATCATTACAAAGAACATATCGGTTGGTCATTCCAAGTATCCAATCTGCTATGCTTAAACTAGCAGCAAAGAAAGCTCCGGCCCAAAGCCGGAGCTTTCCTCATTAACCCTAACGGAATGACGACTTTACCTATAACCCGTTCATAATGAAGATTTTGCAAGGATAAATCCGGCAAGCGGTTTGTAATCAGTAAGATACCAAAAACCTATATAGGGGGGAGGGGCACCCCCAGCGCCCGCATCAGGAACGCGTACATATCCACAACTCCCTCGACGCGTTTCTTCAGCGGCATTCCTGCTCCATGCCCGGCTCGCGTCTCGACCCGAATGAGCGCGGGTGCGGACGGAGCGAGCGCCTGCAACGCCGCTGTGAACTTGAAGCTGTGCGCGGGAAAGACGCGATCATCATGGTCTGCCGTCATCACCAGCGTCGCCGGATAATCCTTTCCGGCACGCAGAGTATGCAGTGGCGAGTACTTGTAGATGGCCGTGAACTCTGCCGCGTCCTCGGACGGGCTGCCGTACTCCGCCTTCCAGGCCCAGCCGATGGTGAACTTGTCGAAG
>JBDTDX010000208.1:0-12638 GCA_039922815.1 Granulicella sp. | reverse complement strand
CCCCAATCAGTCCGTGAGTTATACCTGCGATAGCCCGCTCTTCTGTTTGTGCGGTGCTCTCGACGTGCAAATCCATACTCAATGACAAAAGAAAGCAGCGCTCTATTGGCGCTGCAATCTTCGTTTCTATTTCGATGAATTGCATCCGCTACAGCTCCATCACATGAGCCTTCGTCAACCTGGTAGCGCGCTCGATAAACGCCTCCACTGCAAGACTGCCCTCATCGCCCTTGCCGCGCGTCCGAACGCTGACTGCATCGGCTGACGCTTCCTTGTCCCCCATCACGAGCACGAATGGGACCTTCTGCAAGGTAAACTCGCGAATCTTGGCGTTCATCTTCTCGTTGCGTGCGTCGAGTTCGACACGCAGGCCTGCAGCTTCCAGCCGTGTCTTCACAGCCTGCGCGTACTCCAGGTGTTTTTCGCTGATGGGCACCAGACCAACCTGCACCGGCGCGAGCCATAGTGGGAATGCCCCGGCGTAGTGCTCAATCAGCACGCCGAAGAAGCGTTCCACGCTCCCGAACAAAGCCCGATGCACCATCACCGGCTGGTGCTTTTCGCCATCCTCGCCCGTATACTCCAGCTCAAACCGCGCCGGCAGATTGAAGTCGAACTGAACCGTCGAAAGCTGCCACAGCCGACCCAGTACATCCACCAGCTTGATGTCGATCTTCGGCCCATAGAACGCGCCTTCGCCCGGGATGCTCTTGAACGGGACGCCGCGCTTCGTCAGCGTGCTCTTCAGGGTCGACTCGGCCTTCTCCCAATCTTCTTCCTTCCCGACAAACTCACCGGCCTTCTTCGGATCATGAAGCGAGAGTTCCACGCGATATTCGTGGAAACCAAACGTCTTCAGCACCGCTTCGGCAAAGTCGAGGCACGCTTCGATCTCCCCTTCAATCTGCGAAGGCGTGCAGAAGATATGCGCGTCGTCCTGCGTAAAGCCGCGTACGCGAAGCAGCCCGTGCATGGTGCCGGATCGCTCGTAGCGGTACACATTTCCCAGTTCCGCATAGCGCACCGGCAGGTCGCGATAGCTCTTTGGCGAGTTCTTGTAGATCAGGATGTGGCCCGGGCAGTTCATCGGCTTCAGCCGGTACTCCGCGTCATCCAGCTCCATCGGCGGGTACATATTGTCTGAATAAAAGCCCTCGTGCCCGCTGATCTTCCAAAGCTCCCGGCGCATGATATGCGGCGTGTATACCATTTCGTAACCGCGACGGATACATTCATCGCGCATCCAGTCTTCCATGGTCTTGCGGATCAGGCCGCCCTTTGGATGCCAGAAGATCAGCCCTGCACCGGCGACCTCCTGAATGGAAAACAGGTCGAGCTGTTTACCCAGAACGCGATGGTCGCGCGATTTGATCTCTTCGAGCCGCTTGAAGTGCGCGTCGAGATCCTTCGTGTTGTAGAAGGCGGTGCCGTAAATGCGCTGCAGTTGCTGGTTCTTCTCGTCGCCCAGCCAGTACGCGCCTGCAATGCTCATCACCTTGAACGCCTTCACGCGCCCGGTCGAGGGCACATGCGGCCCGCGGCAGAAGTCGGTAAAGTGACCATTCCTGTAGAGCGAAATCTCCTCGCCCGGCTTTGTGAATCGTTCGATGAAGTGAACCTTCATGAACTCGCCGTGCGCCGCATAGTCCGTCAAACCCTTCTCGCGCGGCTCCTCTTCGCGAACGAATTTTTCATCGCGCGCGACCACCTCCGCCATGCGCGCCTCAATGGAAGCCAGGTCTGCTTCGGTAAACGGCGTCTCACGGTACACATCGTAGAAGAAGCCGGAGTCGGTGGCTGGTCCGTGCCCTAGCTTGGTCTCCGGAAACAACTCAAGTATCGCTGTCGCCATCACATGCGCGGCGGAGTGACGCACTACCTTGAGCGCAGCCTCATCGGTTTCCTTCAATAACTCCAGCGCGACATCTTCGAGAAGTGGCGCAGAAAGATCAACCAGGCGCTCGCCGGATTCGCCGCCCGCATACATCGCTTCTTCTGAAGCCCCATCATCATCACTGGTCTTTGCAGCGCCGCTTGTCGCAAGGGGCCGTATACGTGCTATCACCACGGCCGCCGCCAGCCGCGGTGAGATGCTCATGGCAACGTCATGAGGAGTCGTGCCCTGAGGAACTTCACGCACCGAACCATCTGGAAGCTGTACTCGAATCGTCATAGAAATCTTCTTAACCAAAGTTCTTCAAATTTTTGCAATCGATTGACTCAACCTGCACTTAGAAAGCAAGTGTCGCTCGTGATTAGGTGCGCCGAAGCATTCGCCTGACCCACAAGGTGCCCAGATAGATCAAGGCCGTTGCCAGTACCAGCAGGCCTACTGGCAGGCCGATAAGCCGGTAGGTGATCGTGAAGTCCGGTGTCCGGTGCGTCGTCATATCGACAATCAGTAAGCTGACGATGCCGAGAAATGTTGAGGCGAAGAACGCGGCGACTCCCGAAGCAAAGCTCACCAGCAACGTCCCAAACCAGCCAAGGTCACCGACAGGTACGCCAAATAAATATCCCGCACCAAACGAGTGGGATGTGGCTGGTAATCCGACTTTTGGAGCAATGGGTGTAGGGAGCGTCATAGGAATAGAATAATGCCTTATGGCAGATGGTGGTCAGAGCGAGGCCGGCAAGGTCCAAAGCAGCGGCCTGGTGCAGGCGGTTCAGGTAGCGCAGGAAGCTCCGCTTCAGCACGCGCCCAACGGTGTACGCTACGCCGCCTATGGCCAAAACAATCTTGCCTCGGGCGAGCTCGAGCGCATCGTCCAGGCTGTTCCTGTCGCCATCGCCGGCGCGCTTGAACACAAGGCCTACTATTTCGTTCCTCTCGCCATGCTCGGGAATGCAGGCGAGCGCGAGCATCGCGGCAGCAGCGAAGAGACGATGATCGCTTCCACCTACACCGCAGAGCTAAGCGATCAGGCCATATGCCACCGCAACGTCGCACTTGGCGCTGCCGAAGGCATTTTTATCTCGACCCGTCTGCTCAATGACCGGTTTGCTCTCGCCTTCGAATTCTTCATCAACGTCGGCCATGCCTTTGCGGAAACCGCCGGAGTACCCGAGGTTTTCAACACGCTTGTCTGGGAGCAGGCGCTCAAGGATGTGCGCGGCGAGACCAGTCAGGATGCCTGGGAAAGCCGCGGCCAATCCCTCCTCAAGGCCCATTCCGGCAGCATCAGCCAGCCAAAGACCGGCTTTTCCATTGATGAGAAGGCAAAGACCGACTACCTTTCGGCCGCCTTCGCCGACGCCGTCGCAATCTATCAGCTCTCGCTTTCGGTCGATTTCAACTATTCCGAGCTGCGTGAGCGGGAGTACCCACTGCTTGCCCCTCAGCCTCTCGCCGAGCGATTGCGCCTTACGGCCAAACTCTTCCCGCCCAATCCTGGCTATGAGTTCGCTATCCGTTATCGCCGTCGTGCCTGAGCCCCAATGAAGATCACGCTGACGTTAATGCTATCCCTTGTTTTACTTCCGATCGCCGCGTCAGCGCAGACCACGCTGACCGCCGGTGATGCCTTCGCGCGCATTCAGAAGCACTACGCCGCCGCGCCTCCTGCCCATACCGTGGACACACTCAAAGCCGGGGACCCCGAAACTCCTGTCACCGGTATTGCCACGACCATGTTCGATACGATGGACGTTCTTCGCGAGGCCGCACGACGCGGCGACAATGTCGTCATCGCGCATGAGCCAAGCTTCTACAACCATCGAGATGATCCTGCCTATTTCGCCGACGATCCGGTCTACAAGGAAAAACTCTCCTTCATCCAGCAGCACCACATGGTCGTCTTCCGTCTTCACGATGAGATTCACTCCGGCGATACCGACCATATTCTCGAAGGCGTCTACGAGGCCCTGGGCTGGCAGCGATACCCGCACCCCGGCGGTCCTATTAGCCAGCACCTCGTTACCATTCCGCCGACCACGCTCGGACAGCTCGCTGTCTTCCTCAAGCAGCGGCTCAACATTCGCACTCTTCGCGTAGTCGGCGACCCCAATCTTTCCATCACCCATGTCGCTCTGCTGCCCGGCGCTTCCGGTCTCCAGAAGCAGGTCTTCGCTCTCCGCCAGCCCGTCGAGGTGCTCATCGCTGGCGAGTCCAGTGAGTGGGAGACCGTGGAGTATGTTCGCGACGCGGCTGCACAGGGTCGTCCCAAAGCGCTCATCCTTCTTGGCCATCAGGCCTCTGAGGAGCCCGGCATGGAGCAATGTGCCAAGGATTTGCGCGTCCTCATCCCCAGTATCCGCGTCGATCACATCGTCTCCGGGGAGCCTTTTTGGAACTCCGAACGTCCTCCAGCTACGAAATAAGTTTGCGTTAATATCCGCCGCGTATTCTCACCTTATGGTTGCCATGCAGACTTTGTCTTTAGGGACGTGTAAATTCTCTCGTCTGATGCTCCTTGCTGTTTTTGGCTGTCTTCCTGCCCTGGCCGATGCCCAGCAACTCGCCAATCTATCGCACTCTGAGCTGCCCGATGCGCCCGGATGGGTGCAGGTCAAGGAAGCGCACTCCACGGAACCCCCACGGGGAACGGGCAACATCAGCGGCACCGTCCTCGATATCGACGAGAGTATGGTCCCCAACGCGCGCGTCACGCTCGTCGAAGAGGGAAATTTCGCCGAGCGCACCACGGTTTCCGATGGGGAAGGGAACTTTATATTCAGTGATCTGGCTGGCGGCAGGTTCAAGATCATCATCACCTCGCCCGGTCTCAAAACCTTCGTTTCCTCCGAGATTATTCTTCATCCAGGCGAACATCATGAACTCGCCCGGATAGCCCTGCCGCTTGCTGTCGCGAATGTCGATGTTCAGGTGACCGTCACCCAGGTAGAGATAGCCCAGGAGCAGATTGAGCTTCAGGAGAAGCAACGCCTCTTCGGCGTTCTGCCAAACTTCTACAGCAGTTACATCTGGGACGCCGCGCCGCTCACCACGAAACAAAAGTTCACCCTCGCCGGCCACTCGATTCTGGATCCGGTCGTCTTCGTGGTGACGGGTATAGCCGCCGGGATTGAGCAGGCCAACAATACCTTCCCTGCTTATGGGCAAGGTACCAAAGGGTACGCCAAGCGCTACTTTGCCGATTATGGCGATGAGTTGAGCAACCGGATGATCTCCAGCGCCATCCTGCCGGTCGTTTTTCATCAGGATCCCCGTTATTTTTATAAAGGTACGGGCAGCAAGCGCTCCCGCGCCCTTTATGCCGTCTCCCGCGCGCTCATTACGCGTGGCGACGATGGGCGAAGCAAGCCCAACTACTCGCACATTCTTGGGGCCTTTGCTGCCGGAGCTATCTCGAACACCTATCACGAAGGAAGCGATCGGGGTACCGGTCTTCTACTTCGAAATGGTTTCATCGCCATTGGTGGTCACGCTGCGGACAATCTTCTCCGCGAATTTCTCTTCAAACACCTCACTCCAAATGTTCCCAACTACGAAAAAGGGGAGCCGCTCAGCATCTCCGAACCCGCGGCTCACTGAAGCTCTACCCCTCAGGCGGCCCATAATTCCCTAGGGCAGACGAAAGCGGTACGATTTCTCTATGCTTCGTGTCCCTTACCAAGAGCTTGAATCCGCCCTCATCGAGGCCCTGCTGCCCTTCGGCTTCACTGCCGAGCGCGCTACCCTTTGCGCTCGCCTCATCGCTGAGACCACACGCGACGGCGTTTACACCCACGGCCTCTCCCGCTTTCCTCGCTTTCTGGAGATGATTCGCAACGGCAGTGTGGACCCAGGCGCGGAATCCTCCCTGGTCACTGCGTTTGGGGGGCTGGAACGCTGGGACGGTAACGCCGGTGTCGGTAATCTCAACGCGTGGGCCTCGATGCAGCGAGCGATGAAGCTCGCAAGGGAGCATGGCATCGGGGCGATCGCACTTGCCAACACCAACCACTGGATGCGGGGCGGCACCTATGGCTGGCAGGCTGCTGATGAGGGCCTCTTCGCTCTTTGCTTCACGAATACCCTTCCGAACCTTCCTGCCTGGGGGACGACCACCCCGTCCCTCGGAAACAATCCCCTGGTCGTCGCTATCCCGCGTCCTGCCGGAAACATTGTTCTCGATATGGCCATGAGTCAGTTTTCTTACGGAACTCTCTCCGCTTACGCAAAATCCGGGAGCCAACTACCCGTCCCTGGCGGCTACGACGCTACCGGTGCGCTCACCACGGACCCTGCGGCGATCGAGGCGTCGCACCGCGCGCTCCCCATTGGATTCTGGAAGGGTTCCGGCCTCTCCATGACCCTCGACCTCATCGCTGCGATGCTTTCGGGTGGCAAGGCCAGCTACGAGTTGGGCCAAGACCCACTGCGTGAGACCGGTCTTTCGCAGGTCTTTCTCGCGATCGATTCCAGCCGCATCGGCGATCCGGCATCCCTCAACGCCATTGCCGAAGGAATCCTGACGAATCTCAAGAATGCTACCCCCGCGATCCCGGGGCGTCCTGCTCGTTATCCCGGAGAGCAGACCCTGACCTTGCGCCGCGAAAACATGGCCAAGGGCGTTCCGGTGGATCGCGAGATATGGGAAAAATTGACTGCTGACAATGCCGCTGCTGCCGGGAAACACGTCTAGGCAGCAGCGTCGATCTTTTGTCGAAGCCGCGTTCAGCCAAAGAGGCGTGTTTATCGGATCGCTGCCATCGCCGCCCGGAACAGCAATTCGAAGTCATTCGCGGTGTCGGGATTCTTCTCGATGGCTGACTCGATCGCCCGCTGTGCTGCCGGTCGCGCGTAGCCCAGATTCACCAGCGCCGAAAGCGCATCGTCACCCGCCGCGCCAATGGGACGTCCTGCTGCTGCTGGCGCGACGGCAAGGTCGTCCAGCTTGTCCTTCAGCTCCAGCACCACGCGTTCGGCGGTCTTCTTGCCGATCCCTGGAATGCGCGTGAGCGTCGCATGATCCTGGCCGCGAATGGCCGTAATCAGCCGCTCGGCTGCGATGCCGCTCAAAACCGTAATGGCGAGCTTCGGCCCGATGCCGCTGATGGTCAACAGTCGTTCGAAGAGGCGCTTCTCCTGCGTTTCGGCAAACCCGAACAGCGCGATCTGGTCCTCGCGCACATGGGTAAAGATGTGCAGCGATACCTCCACACCCTCGGCAGGGAGCGACGTAAACGTTGCCACGCTGATCGTGACGTCATAACCCACGCCACTGCACTCCACTACTGCCTGGTTTGGCGACTTCGAAAAAAGCCGCCCACGAAGATGCGCAATCATGCGCTGATTGTACTGGTCTATGATCGAAGGCAGAGGTGTTGACATGAACAGCCTATGGACAAAGCGTCTTGGCATAGGACGCGCCTGGATGATGGTTGGAGCGCTCGCGGCAATTGGCGTAGCGTGGCTGATGCACCACTAATCGCCCCGAAGCCATCCGAATTATCCTGTATCTATGGCTTCTCCCATGAAGATCACCGTAGGCGTTACCGGCGGCATCGCTGCCTATAAGGCCGTCGAACTGGTCCGTGCGCTTCAAACCGCCGGTCTCGATCCGCATGTCGTCATGACCCGCGCCGCCGAGCAGTTCGTCACACCGCTTACCTTTGCGGCCATCACCGGCCACCGGGTCATCACCAGCCTCTGGGCGTCTGAAGGCAGCGAGTCGAATCTCAACTCCGCCATCGACCACATCGATGAAGCCCAAACCACGCAGCTTCTGGTCGTTGCGCCAGCAACCGCCGACACGCTTGCCAAATTTGCCCACGGCCTCGCCGACGACTTCCTCTCGACCCTTTACCTCGCGACGAAGGCTCCGGTCGTCGTCGCTCCCGCAATGAACGTAAATATGTATGAACATCCGGCAACGCAAGCCAACCTCGAAATTCTTCGCGATCGAGGCGTCCGCATCGTCGAACCCGGCAGCGGTTATCTGGCCTGCGGTATGACGGGCAGCGGCCGCCTTGCCGATACGGCCGCGACGGTTGCAGCCGTCTTCGAAGCGCTGGAGCAGAAGGCGCTCACGCAGGATCTGGCAGCCGAGACCATTCTCATCACCGCCGGAGGCACCCGCGAGCCACTCGACCCCGTCCGTTTTCTCGGCAACCGCTCCAGCGGCAAGATGGGTTATGCCCTCGCCACGGCTGCATTGGCGCGGGGATCTCGCGTCATCCTGATTTCTGCTCCAACCGCTCTAGCGTTGCCTGCCTGCGAGGTGATCTCCGTCACCACCGCTGCAGAAATGCACGCCGCCGTTCTCGCCCGGCTTCCCGCCGCGACCGCGATCATCGGAGCGGCAGCGGTCTCCGACTTTCGCCCGACAATCGTTGCACCGGACAAGATTCGTCGCGACGGCAACCTGACGCTCACCCTTGAGCCCACGCCCGATATTCTCGCCGATGCCGCCGCTCGCCGTTCCCCCGGAACACTGGTCATCGCCTTCGCGGCGGAGACCAGCATCGACCTGGAAAGCGCCCACGCCAAACTGCTTCGCAAGGGTGCCGACGCCATCGTCGTCAATGACATCTCTCGTCCGGGCCTTGGCTTCGACTCCGACCACAATGCGGCAACCCTGCTTACCGCGACCAGCCAGGTCGATCTAGCTCCTATGCCCAAGTCCGCTCTGGCCTCGCGCATCCTCGACCAGTTGCTTCAACTCCGGGCCAGAGGGTAACCTCAGAGATGGTAAAGGCGGTATCCAGTCAAAGCCGTTCCAGCAGTTTGGAGCGCGCACGCGGCGGAACTGCACTGGAGTCTACCAATGAGCTTGACGACCTTCACGCCGCGCCCCCAAGGGGTTGCCGTTCCCGCCAAAGTCACGACCGTCTCCCTGCAAGAAAAGAAGCGCCTCGGCCAGCCGATCACGGCGATCACCGCCTACGACTATGCCAGCGCACGCCTGATTGATGAAGCTGGCCTCGACCTCATCCTTGTGGGCGACTCGCTCGCCATGGTCATGCAAGGCCACGAGAACACGCTTGCCGTCACCATGGACGAGATGCTGCTGTACACGCGGGGCGTTCGCCGCGCTGTTCGCCGCGCCCTGCTGGTTGCGGACATGCCCTTCGGCAGCTATCACACCAGCTCCCGTCGAGGCGTCGCCAACGCTATTCGCTTTATCAAGGAAGCGGGTGCCGAAGCCGTCAAGATTGAAGGCGCGCGCGTCGAACTGGTCGAACGCCTGACGGAAGCGGAGATTCCAGTCCTGGGACATATCGGCCTGACGCCGCAATCCGTTCATAAGATGGGTGGCTTCAAAGTGCAGGGTAAGACGATGGCCGCCATCGATGGATTTCGCGAGGATGCACTCTCGCTCGCCGCCGCAGGCTGTTTCGCTATCGTGCTCGAAGGCATTCCCTGCGAAGCCGCGCGGCTCATCACGGACGACCTTGCGATTCCCACCATTGGTATTGGCGCCGGTCCAGATTGTGATGGTCAGATTCTCGTGATGCACGATATGCTCTCGCTCACCTTCTCGCCGCCAGCCCGTTTTGTGCGCCGCTACGCCGATCTTGGCTCCATCATGCGCAAGGCCTTCACCGACTACAAGCGCGACGTGGAAGCCCGCATGTTTCCCTCCGAAGAGGAGAGCTATCATCTCCCCTCAGAGGTCCGGCTGTTGCTCGCTTCGTTGCACGACGACGTTGACCTCGAAGACTCCGAACGCGGCAGGGAGCCGTGCAAACCCGCCATGCATCGCAACTGACCGCATTTATGTATATTGTCCAAACCATCGCTGCGTTGCGGCTGGCCCGTGCCGCTTTCACCAGCCAGCACCTCGGCCTCGTTCCAACCATGGGAGCCCTCCACGAGGGCCATCGTTCGCTCCTTCGCCGCGCGCGTCACGAGTGCGACGTTGTCGCGGCCTCCCTCTTCGTCAATCCGCTACAGTTCGCTCCGACGGAGGATCTTGCCCGCTATCCCCGCACCTTCGAAGCCGACTGCCGCATGCTTGAAGACGAAGGCGTCGACCTGCTCTTCGCGCCAACGCCTGCGGAGATGTACCCCGACGGAAACGTCACCCTTATCCACGTCCCCGGAATAGAAGGCCGCCTCGATGGAGCATCGCGTCCCGGACACTTCACGGGGGTAGCGACTGTTGTGGCGAAACTCTTCCACATTACCGCGCCCACGCACGCCTACTTTGGCCAGAAGGATGCTGCGCAGATCGCGGTTCTCCGCCAGATGGTGCGCGACCTCAACTTCGATCTTGAACTCATTGCCTGTCCCACGGTGCGCGATGCCGATGGCCTGGCTCTCAGCTCGCGTAACGCCTATCTTTCCTCTGAAGAACGCGCTCGTGCGCTAATCCTCTCCGGCACCCTTCGGCACATTGCGACCCGCATCACTCAGGGCATTCTCGATCCCACAATCCTGCTTGCGGAGGCTCACGCGTCGCTTTCCGCCGAAACAGGGGTGACACTCGACTACCTTGCCATCGTTGATCCGGACACACTTTTGCCTGTAACTCTAGCCATTTCGGGCAGTCTGGTCGCCATCGCGGCGAAGATCGGCTCGACCCGCCTGATCGATAACTTATTGGTGCCGTGACCGGAGCGCATTGTCTTACTCGGCAAGAGGCTGTAGAGTTTCCACACTTCGGTTTTGAAGAAATGCAGGCTTTGGAAATGGAGCAACTATGAATCGTCGTGATCTGTTGAAGACGGGTGCGTCTCTTGCCCTTGGCCCGATACTGCTACCGCATGCGGGACTTGCTCAAACTGCTGCTCCGCCCTTGCCGCCGGCAGGCGCAGATGGCTGGCATTCTCTGCTAAACGGGCGCGACCTGACCGGCTGGTACACAATGCTACAGAAGTCAGGCAAGGGAGTCGCAGAGGCGAAGAAGATGGTCACGATGGAGGAGGAGATGCTCCACATCATGGGCAACGAAGTGACCGACGAGAACTTTGAGTCCGGCTACATTGCGACGAACCAGGAGTTTGAAAACGTCCGTATCCGCGTGGAGTACAAGTGGGGCGTCAAACAATTCTCTCCGCGCAGCATCTCCAAACGGGATAACGGCCTGCTGTACGGCCTGGTCGGTGAAGATAAGGTGTGGCCTCGGATGGTGGAGTGTCAGATTGAGGAAGGCGACGTTGGCGACTTCTTTCTGGTTGACGGTATACGGGGCATTCAAGGTAACCACAGCGCCGGTTTGTTTGGCACGGGCGTTAGTCCGACCAAGGGCTGGACAAAGCCGAGCAACGCTCCCCCGGCGCGCCCCCGAACCGGACCTGCGCCCGAGCCGACAACCGGAAGAATGATCAAGGATGGAAACTTCGAAAATCTTGATGACTGGAATGTCGTTGAGGTGATCTGGCAGGGCGATCAGGCCGTCCATATCGTCAATGGCAGGGCGGTCAATTCTGTCTCGAAGCTGGAGCAGCCCGACCCGCAGAATCCAGGGAAATTCATTCCGTTGACCCGGGGCAAGATTGCGATCGAGCTCGAGTACGCGGAGATCTGGTACCGGAGAATCGAAGTCAAATCACTTGGCTAGACCTCGCCCCTTCCTTATGCTGAGGAGATTCAGGGGCACGATACTCACTGGAGCAGAGGACGTGCAAAGTCTTTGCCTGAAGACAAAAGGGCCGGCAAAAGCCGACCCTTTTTTTTGGTGCTCGTGAGGAAAAGAACTACGCCAGTGCTGCTTTGGAATAAGCCAGGCACTTGGCAACTTCCTTCACGGAGTCGGAGCCCTCAGGAATGGGGTACTCAAGCTCAATCGTGGCGGGAAACTTGTAGCCGTTCTTCTTCATGGTCTGGAGCAATTCCTTAATGGGAGTGTCGCCTTCTCCCCACGGCATATTGGCTTCACCGTTTGCAGGAGTCTTGCGATCCTTCAGGTGCATGCTCGTGATGCGTGCGTGGTTCTTCACCAGGAACGCGATCTGATCGGTATTGCCAGCCGCTGTGTAGTGACCCATATCGATGTTGATCCCGTTGTAGGGCGACTGCGCCATAGCCTCGTCCCAGGTATCGGGCTTGGCCTGTAGATGAGCGTGGTAGCCAACCATCAACTTATGCTTCTCCGCGAACTTGCCGATCCTCGCGGTCAGCGCGGAGTTGCCGTCCGGCATCTCCATCGTGAGCTGGGTACAGCCCAGGGTCTTGGCGGCGGTGAAGGCGTAGTCATACTCCGCATCGGGCATGTTCATGTTGAGCCCGATTTTGAACGCATAGAAGGTAACGCCGGCGTCGTTGTACTTCTTCCGCAACTCGACATACTTCTTCATGTCCATGGTCGTGCGCCACTTGGTCAGCTCCTCGGCATGGGCCTTCTGCGCGGCTATCTGCTCGGGCGTCATCTGCATCCGCTGGCGAGGTGCAGCCGGGGCGCCTGCAGCGGCTGGGGAGCGCGGAGCGGGCATCGGCCGTGGCGGCGGCGGTGGAGCGCCCGCCCACACCTCCTGCGTCGGAACCTCCATCTCGAGGGTGTTGATGCCATTCTCGAGCATGTACGACAGGATGGAGTCTGCATCGGTCTTCGGCATCTGGCTGTAGCTGTAGTTGATGACGCCGATCTGTACGCCGTTGAACTTGGAGTTGGGTTTTCCCGCCGCGAAGATACTGGCCGGGCTGGAGATAGCTGCTGCCGCAACTGGAAGGCTGCTCAGGGCGAGCTTGTTGAATTGCCGTCTTGAATAAGTCATCGAACTCCTCATGAATCTTTTTGTTCTGATGCAGA
>JBDTDX010000207.1:0-8716 GCA_039922815.1 Granulicella sp. | reverse complement strand
TGCTGTCTTCTCCCCCACTACAAAAACCTGCGCCGAAGCGCACGCAGCAGCAAGAAACAAGGACGCCGAGATCAGGGCCGATCGCGATAAATGGAATGCCATTGCGGCACCTCAAGGAGTACCGGATGCTTAAAAGCATGCACCTTTCTCAAGGTCTTTGACAAGCAAATCTTTGAGACGCTTGACCCCACGAAAATTCTCAGCGATGTTATCGCACATCGTTTACTCGTCGATCGGGCGCGACTCCGGTGTCGTCGATTGAATCTGCACCAGCGATGGAGCCTTCGCAGCGGCCTCCTGCTCCATCGCAACATGCGCGGCGGGTGGTGGCGGATTCACCTCGTATCCCGCGGCGATGATCTCAGGCCGTGTGTATTTCCAGGCATAATCATCGGTCACACGTACCAGCACAATAATCCCTGCAATCAGCACGATCGCGGTAAACAATGCGCCTTCCACTCCGAAGTCATATCCGGTAAACCATGTCGCCCCAATCGCCCGCGTCTGCACCACCGATCCGAGCCCACTCACCCCGCGAACCGGCAGTCCAAACAAAAGCCCCAGACTCGCATCCCACGCAAAGTGCAACCCCCAGGCGAGCCACAGCCCATGCGTTCGCAGCCACGCCAGCGAGAACAGCACGCTCCCAATCATCGTGACCACAATACTGATCCATGTCGACTCCGCGTTCAAGCTGTGCACCAGGCCTAGCAGGATCGCCATCGTCGCTGTCGCCCACCCCGGCCCAATCCCTTCAATCAGCCGTCGAAACGCAAAGCCCCGCAGTGCCACTTCAACTCCAAGCGTGGCGAAAAGAATCGTCACAAGGTTCAATCCCAGCAGATTGAACGCGCGCGCTTCGGTCCACAGACGAACGTGGAGCGCCCCAACCAGCACCATCGGCAGGATCGCTGCAATCGCCATCCCCCATCCGATAGCCGCGCCCAGGGCCCATTCGCGCCCCGACGACGGTCGCTTCGGCAAATACAATGCCTCACGCAGTCCTGGTCGCGCCGTCTTCGAAATTCTCGCAAAAAAACTGTACCCAACCGCCAGCAAGAAAATCAGGAATAGCGACGCAAGCAGCGCGCGCTCATCCTCCAACTGGAAGCGGCTCGCAAGCCCCTCGGACGCACTCCCCGCTAGCGCATCGGACAAGCCGTACCACAGCAGCGCGACCGCAAAAAGCGCCAACTGGAGCGACCGGCGTATCTTTCGATTGCGGAGGGAAACATTATCGGCTGGCGCGAATTGCGGCAAGGATGCGGACTCCTGCTTCTCAGGCGGTCGTATAAAACTGCGCCATGTTGCGGAATTTCGTGTAGCGGAGGTCGAGCATCCCCTCCACAGTCATACCGCGAAGCTCGCCCAGATGGTGCTGCAACCTCTGGTCGAGCAACCCGATCGCAGCCTCCGGATTGGTATGCGTTCCCCCAGCCGGTTCTGCAATCACTTCATCGACGCAGCCCAGCTTGCGTGCATCCTCAGCTGTATATTTCAACGCCGCTGCGGCCTGCTGCTTCTTCGTCGCGTCCTTCCACATGATGGACGCACAGCCTTCGGGAGAGATCACCGAATAGATCGCATTCTCAAGCATCAACACCCGGTCCGCCACAGCCAGCGCCAATGCTCCACCGGAGCCACCCTCCCCAGTAATGGTCGCAATCGTTGGCACCCTAAGCCGCGACATCTCCAGCAGGTTGCGCGCAATCGCCTCGCCCTGCCCGCGCTCCTCCGCGCCGATCCCCGGGTTCGCCCCTGCGAGATCGAGAAACGTAAAGATTGGACGGCCATACTTCTCCGCCAACTTCATCGCACGCAGGCTCTTGCGATAGCCCTCAGGATCGGGACTGCCAAATTTCCGAGCCACCCGCTCCTTCAGCGTTCGCCCCTTCAGGTTACCAATCGCGAGCACCGGCTCGCCATGGAACATCGCCATCCCGCACGCCATCGCGGCATCATCGCCAAAGGCCCGGTCGCCGTGAATCTCGCTGAAGTCGGTAAAGAGTGCCTGGATAAAATCCATCGGATGGGGTCGTTGAGCGTTACGCGCAAGCTCCGTCTTGATCCATGCTTCTGGAGCAGGTGTTGCCTGGGTCGATTTACTGTTCTCTAGGTCGGCCATGCAACTTCAGTCTAAGGGTATCGAGGAGTAGACGCAATCAGCCGCGCTTCTGTCTCTCACCCTCGACGCATCAGTGAAGGCCAACTGGCGTCATACCGCTCCCGCAAAAACAGCAGCACGGCAAACAGAAAGCTGTAGAAAAGTTGCAAAGCCACGGTTGACCAGTCCTGCCGCAAGGCCGTGCCGAACATCAGCGCCAGCATCACGAGTGAGCCAGCAATCACCACCTGCCTCGTCAAAAGCCCCGCCAGCAGCAGCAATCCGACCAGGGCCTCAATCGGAGGCAGGATCAACCCGAAGCCGTACACGAACCCCGCAGGCAACGGGGTTCCGGACATCTGTTGCAGCATCCATTGCGCAAATACCCCGCTACCATGCAGCAGCCGAATAAATCCATGGCCCAGAAAGTCGACGCCCATCGCCACCCGCAGCAGCACATAAGCCATTTTCTGCTCGACCGAAACCTCACTCATACATTGCTCCCGTCACTTGAGCTGATTAATCCATCACCCTGACGCCACCCCGCCCGACAAGCTCCTCTACATGATCAATAAACAAACGATCCGCCGCCACCCGTACATCATGAGGCTCAAGCACCGCACAAAACTCGCCCGGCTCCTCCAGATCCAGCAGCAGCTTCCCTTCTCCCGGAGCAGCCAGCAGCAGCGCAAAAAGCTTCTCCAGCAGCGCTTCGTCCGGGTTCTTCAGCGAGACCTTGATCCGCAACGAATCCGGCAGCTTGATCTTCACATCCTCGAGCGCCTGGATCGACGAGATCGCCAGCTTCGGCGCCGAATCCTCCTCTCCTCGCAGTGCTCCCCGAATCAGAACAGGTACCGTGATCTTCAACTTCTCCGCTAGCTTTTCATAGCTCTGCGGAAACGCAATCAGCTCGATCTTCCCCACCGTATCTTCAAGCGAAGCCTGCGCATACATCTCCCCGGACCGCTTCGACTTTGCTACCTTCAGCCCCGTAATCACACCGGCAATCTGAATCTCGTTCTGCCCGTCTTCGCTCTTTCCCCGTCGGAACGTCTGCGGCTCCGGCTTCATCTCGCATGCTGTCGCCGTATCGACAACCTTTAAATTTCGTAACTTCTCGCGGTACTTATCCATCGGATGCCCGGACACAAAAAAGCCCAGTACATCCTTCTCGTTCTGCAGTCGTGTATGCTCGTCCCATTCCGGCACGCTCGGCAGCACATCTTCCTTCGCCGCACCAACCGCAGGCCCATCGTCAAAGATCCCGAACAGACCATGCTGCCCCGCAGCCTCATCCCGCTGCGCCTTCTGTGCCCGTTCCATCGCCTTGTCGAGAGCAGCCGTCACCGACGCTCGTCCGCCAAAGCAATCCATCGCGCCTGCTTTGATCAGCGACTCCAGCACTCGCTTATTCAGCAGCCTCAGGTCCACCTTCTCGCAGAACTCCCACAGGTTGGCAAACCCTGTCTTCCCTTCGGCCTTCAACGCCGTTCGCGCTGCGATGATCGAATCGATAGCGTTGTGTCCAACATTCTTGATCGCCGCCAGCCCAAACCCAATCGCTGCGCCCACGTCATTGCGCACAGGCGTAAAGTTTGCATCCGACACCTGCACATTGGGCGGCACCACCGGAATATTAATCTCCCGGCACTCCGAGATGTACTTCACCACATTCTCCGGCTTCGACGTTTCACTCGTCAGCAGCGCAGCCATAAACTCCACTGGATAGTGGGTCTTGAGATACGCCGTATGGTATGCAAGCAAAGCGTAAGCAGCCGAGTGCGACTTGTTGAATCCGTACTCTGCGAACTTGGCCATCAGATCGAAGATGTTGCCCGCGATGGCCTTCGGATGCTTGTTTGCAGCAGCGCCCTCCATGAACTTGATCTTCTGCTTGGCCATCTCCGCAGCGTCTTTTTTACCCATGGCTCGACGCAGCATGTCGGCTTGGCTGAGCGAGAAGCCCGCGAGGCGGTTGGAGATCTGCATCACCTGCTCCTGGTAGAGCATCACGCCAAGGGTCTCGGAGAGGATCGGCTCAAGCTCTGGAAGCTCATACTCGACGGCGCGGCGGCCCCATTTGCGTTCGATGAACTCATCGACCATCCCGCCCTGAATCGGCCCCGGACGATACAGCGCATTCAAAGCCGTCAGATCCTCAACCGTATTCGGCTTGTACCGCCGCAACACATCCCGCATCCCACCCGATTCAAACTGAAACACCCCCGACGTCAGCGCCCGATGGAACACCTGCTCATATGTGTGCGTATCGTCCAAATCGATCAACGCCATGTCGACCACTTCGCCGGTCGTCTGCTTGATCAGCTTCAACGCATCATCGATCACCGTCAGCGTCGTCAGCCCGAGGAAGTCCATCTTCAGCAAGCCCATCTTTTCAACGGCTTTCATGTCGTACGCCGTCACGATGGAGTCGTCCTTCGCCCGCGTCACCGGCACCAGCTCCGTCAGCGGCTTCGGTGCAATCACCACGCCCGCTGCATGAACGCCCGCTCCACGCACGAGTCCCTCCAGCCGCAGTGCCGCGTCGATCAACTCCTTGATCTTCGGATCGCTCTCATACGCCTGCTCGAGTGAGGGTGAATCCTTCATCGCCTGATCGATCGTGATCCCGATCGTCGTCGGAATCATCTTCGCAATCCGGTCCACTTCGCCATACGGCATGTCGAGCGCACGGCCAACGTCTTTGATCGCCGCCTTCGCCGCCATCGTATTGAACGTGATGATCTGCGCCACCTGGTCGCGACCATATTTGCGATTGACGTACTCAATCACCTCGCCGCGCCGATTCATGCAGAAGTCGATATCGATATCCGGCATCGAAATTCGCTCCGGGTTCAGGAACCGCTCGAACAGCAACTCGTTCTGCAACGGATCGATGTCCGTAATCTCCATGCAGTACGCCACCAGCGATCCCGCCGCCGAACCGCGCCCCGGACCCACCGGAATTCCCTGCTCCCGCGCATAGCGGATAAAGTCCCACACAATCATAAAATAGCCAGGAAACTTCATCTGCTTAATGCAGTCCAGCTCGCGGTCCAGCCGCGCATGATAGTCAGGAATCGTCTTCTTCAGCAGCCCCTTCGCCCGCAGATGCTCGACCGCAGTCCCCAGCCGCTTCGTCAACCCCTCCCGGCAGATCTGCTCGAAATAGGTATAAAGCGTCTCCCCCTCCGGCACTGGAAAATCCGGAAAAGGATTGTCCACCTTAGTCATCTTCAGGTTGCAGCGGTCGATAAACTGCATGGTCCGCGAGCACACCTCGGGGTTCTGCGCGAAGGTCTTCAACATCTCCTCCGCTGTCTTGATGTAGAACTCCTGCGTGTCGAACTTGAACCGCTTCGGGTCGTTCATGCTGCCCGCTGTCTGCACGCACAGCAGAATCTCGTGCGCCCGCGAATCATCGCTTTCCACGTAATGCGCATCGTTGGTAGCGATCAACGGTATCCCGAGTTCTTTCTCCATCTTGAACAGCGCATCGCCCACCGGCTTGTCCGGCTCGAGCCCATGGTCTTGAAGTTCGAGAAAGAAGTTCCCCTTCCCAAACATCTCCTCGAACATCCCCGCCGTCGCCTTGGCCTCGTCGTACTTCCCTGCCATCAGGTTCTGGTTCACCTCACCCGCCAGGCAGCCCGAAAACCCGATCAGCCCCTCCGTATGCCGCGAAAGGAACTCCTTCGATACGCGCGGCTTCCGATAGAACCCATGCAGCGCCGCCTCGCTCGTCAGCCGCACCAGATTCCGATATCCGGCCTCATTCTCAGCCAGCACCAAGAAGTGGTTGTACTTGTCGCCCTCAGGCGCAGCCCGATGATCGTCGTTCTTGCACAGATAAAGCTCGCACCCAAGGATCGGTTTGATCCCCTTCTTCTGCATCGCATCGAAGAAATGCACCGCCCCATAGATATTCCCGTGGTCGGTCATCGCCGCCCCGGTCTGGCCGATCCTGCTCAAATGCGCCGCCAGTTTATCGACGTCGCAGGCTCCATCAAGAAGCGAATAATCCGTATGCAAATGTAGGTGGGTAAATTCAGCAGCCATACCCCTAGTCTAGGCTCCTCAAAGCCCCCGCGCACCGTGAGGAAAACTCGGTACAAACTCCTCACACCCCCAGCACGACGCCACTAACCGGCCAGCCCGGACCAAAGCACTTTACGGAATAACACTCACGGCCAGCGCGTTTATAGCGAGGAATCGGCGCTTAACTTCCAAGTTCGAGTTGGATTCGCGATAAGGCCTGTTGTCGCCAGTTAAAGATTATTGGTGATTTGTTTGGATTATGCGTTCAAGACCATGGACTTGCTTGGTTCGATCCTGCAAGAGCAGTAAAGAAACTGCTGGATGGTTCCAAACGGGGTTTTGTGTAGTTCTTTTGAGCTTCGCAACAACCGGAAATGGACGCCGAATTCCCGGTGCAGGGATTCGGCGTCGTAACGAACAGCTTCGAGGCCGCTGCACCTGGTAGGCCCCTCTGGTCCGAAAGTGCTGATAATGACTGAGCCTCCCGGCTTCACTGCGCGGGTGACCTGGCGGACGTAAGCGGCGCGGTCTTCAGGCGAGGTTAGAAAATGAAAGACGGCGCGATCATGCCACACTTCGTACGCAGAAGGTTCGAGCTTAGCCTTGGTAATATCGGCTACGAGCCAATGGACGAGGTCGGAGACTTTTCCTAATCGTTTCCTGTTGGCTTCGATCGCGGTTCGAGAGATGTCTAGAACGGTGATGTTTTTGTATCCACGGGCGAGAAGGTCATCGACCAGTGTGGATTCACCTCCGCCAACGTCGATGACTGAAGAATTATGGTCGGGAGTCGCCTTTTCGATGAGCGCGAGTGAGGTCTCGAGGTGTGGACGATACCAGCTGACCGCGTCCGGAGCTTTTTCCGTGTAGATCCGCTCCCAGTGATTCTGTACATCCATATCGGTCAGCACCTCGCGTTCCTGAGCCTCGGTCGATTGTAAGCCTGGCTGATATCCCGAGATAACCGACGACGAAGAGACACGCAAAAGGGTTGCTGGCTGTGACAGCCACATCAGTAATAGCAATCAGTCTTCGACTCCAGGTAGAGTACTCACCTGGGATTACGCAGAGTCGACAATGCATTCCTTGAGGAAGCGATTAGTCCCGATAAGTCGTCTTCTCATTCGTCACCAACCCATAGCCCACTCCGAAGAGTGGGCTAAGCGCATACAGCCGGATACGCTACGCACTCACATACTTGTGAAACCACCCCACCGTGCGTCCCCATGCCAGATCCGCAGCCTCCTTGTTATACCGCTCCGGAGTCGCATCGCAGTTGAACCCATGCACCGCGCCCGGATAGATATATCCTTCATGCGGAACGCCATCCGCCGTCAACTCCTTGTCATACGCGGGCCAGGAAGCAGCACCTCTTGTATCGAGCTCCCCATGATGCACCAGCACCGCAGCCTTGATCTTGGCGACCTCCGCCGCCGGAGGAACGCCGCCATAGTAGGGCACCGCGGCAGACAAACCGGTACCCATGCGCGTCGCCAGTGTATTGGCAACGCCTCCGCCATAGCAGAAGCCCGTCACGCCCACCTTGCCTGTGCAGTCAGGACGCGCCTGCAGCCACTCGATCGCCGCCTGCATATCCTCAAGCATCTTGCCCTTATCAATCTTGTTGAACAGCAGACCGCCCTTATAGTCATCTCCCGGGAAACCACCCAGCGAGGTCAGGCCATCCGGAGCAAATGTCATAAAATTCTCAAGCGCCAGCCGCCGCGCAATGTCTTCAATATGTGGATTCAGCCCGCGATTCTCATGCACCACAAGAATGCCCGGCAGCTTCGACGGCTTGGCATCCCGCGTATCCGCGCTGACCGGCCGCACAAAATAACCCTTAATGCTTCCATTGCCCTTCGGCGAAGGCACCGTCTCATACGAGGTCTTGAGCCGGTCGTCCGTCTTCGAGATCCGCTGGCCCAGCACATAGTTTGGCATCAGCGCCTCAACCAGCGCCGAAGCAGCCACCGTTCCCACCGCAATCTTCTGAATCCGCGTCATAAAGGCGCGTCGGCTCATGCCACCATGAATAAATTCGTTGTACAGTTCAATGGCTTCAGCGGGAATTTTCGGTCGTGTCGGTTCCATCAGTATCCTCCGCCGGGATCATAGCATTCTCTAACGACGCTGCGCAGCGACCACGCAAGGCCCTCTCGCAACACTTCCCTCTCAAGGGGTAAACTCTCAGCCATGGCGATTCCCTTCCTGGATACGCTCGTTGCCTCACGCCGCCGCAAAGCTGCCCAGAAGCGCGCCGCCTTGGCCGAGACCTGGCCCCTTGCCACCGCCGAAATCAACACTTGGAAGATCCAGCCGGCTCCCGAGGAGCCTGGTGCCTTCTCCTCCAACTATCAGCTCGAGGCCGCCTACCACTTCACCCTCAACGGCGACTACTACGGGGGCTACCTTCACAGCGTTCCCATGACCCATCACGAAGCCGAAACCCTTGGCCAGGGTTCCCCGTACGTCAATCTCCGCTACAATCCTGCCAACCCTGACGACAATCTAGCCCTGGCAGCCGACAACACCAGCAATCTCCCGTTCAAGGTTGACCTTTCGTAGCGT
>JBDTDX010000206.1:0-5531 GCA_039922815.1 Granulicella sp. | reverse complement strand
GGGTGGGGTCGTGGAGTCTTTGGCGGCGGACGAGCTTCTCATAAAAGCCTGTACGATTGGTTTTGGAGTGAGCAGGCATGGCTGTCCGGCTGAAAGATATTGCGCGCGATCTGGGAGTTTCCGTGGTTACCGTGTCCAAGGTGCTGCGGGGCAATACGGATATTGGGGATGAGACGCGGCGACGCGTGCTGAAGCGGATGGAAGAGCTTCAGTATCAGCCGAACATGATGGCACGCGGGCTGGCGAGTGGGCGCACGTTTACAGTTGGGCTGGTGGTGCCGGACCTGGTGCATCCCTTTTTTGCGGAGTTCGCGAAGTCGCTGAGCGGCGTGCTGCGGGATAATGATCGGGCGTTAATTTTGACGTCGTCGGAAGAAGACCCCGAGGTGGAGCGAAAGGATATTCGGTCGCTGCTGAGGCGGGGTGTCGATGTGCTGCTGATCGCCTCCTGCCAGACGGAGTTGCAGGATTTTTATGAAGAGGGGGATGTACGGACACCCTACCTGTTGTTCGATCGAAATTTTCCGGCGAGTGGGGCGAACTTTGTTGGCTCCAACGATGTGCTGGTGGGCGAGGTTGCGACACGGCATTTGATCGATACGGGGCGGAAGCGGATTGCCCATATCGGCGGCAAGGGGACGAGCCCGTCGCTTGACCGGTTGTGGGGCTACCGGAACGCGCTTGCGGAGCATGGTTTGCAGATGCCGGAGAACTATGTGGCGATTCGGGATCATGTGGAGGAACTGGGCGATCTTGCTGGCTTCCGCGCGATGCAGGAGTTGCTGGCGCTCGATTTGCGGCCAGATGCGGTGTTTTGCTACAACGACCTGACTGCGGTTGGCGCGATGGAAGCGACGCTACAGGCGGGTTTGCGGGTGCCAGAGGATATTGCGTTTGTGGGTTGCGGCAACTTCCGGTATGCGAATTATCTGCGCGTTCCGCTGAGTTCGATCGACCATGGGACGGTGGAGCTGGGGCGGATTGCGGGCGAATTGGCTCTGGAGCTTTCGAAGAAGCCGGATCAGCCGGCCAGGAGCGTTCTGGTTCCGCCGAAGTTGATGGTGCGGCAGTCGAGCGTCGCGGGAGCAGCAAGCCCGGGAATTTCTTCATAAACAATTAATAATTTCGTTCGTCTTACTTGTCAGAAGTGTGCCTTGGGGCCTATAGTTAGCGGTAACTTCGATTTTTTAGTGGGGAGATGGAGGAACGATATGGCAACCGCATCGATCAACAATAATGCATTGCTCGAAGACAGCAAAGCGCCGTTGAAGGACATGGATGAGTGGGATGAATTTCTGACTGGGCGCTACCAGGAAGGCAAGACTGAAGAGGAGTTTCGGAACTATGATGCCACGGTGAATCCGGGCGTTGCGGAGTTCTACCGGTTGAACCATAAGCACCAGACCTTCGACTATGTGATGGGGAAAGAGAAGCAGTACTTTGGCTTGGACAAGGGCGAGAAAACGATCTGGGAAGCTGCCGAATTCTTGAACACGCTGGTCGATGACAGCGACCCGGATACGGACCTGACGCAGATCGAACATCTGCTGCAGACGTCCGAGGCAATCCGTCGCGACGGACATCCGAACTGGTTTGTGCTGACTGGATTTATTCACGATCTTGGCAAGGTGCTTTGCCTGTGGGGCGAGCCACAGTGGGGCGTGGTGGGCGATACGTTTCCAGTGGGCTGCGCATACTCCGATCAAATTGTTTTTCCGGAATACTTCAAAGACAATCCGGATATCAACAATCCTCTGTACCAGACAAAGTATGGAATCTACGAGCCGAACTGCGGGCTTGAGAAGGTTCATCTCTCGTTTGGACACGACGGCTATATCGGCGAAGTGATGAAGAATTACATGCCCGAAGAGTCGATGTATATGTTGCGCTATCACTCGTTCTACGCGGCACATCGTCACAATGCGTATCGCCACCTGATGAGCAAGCACGATGTGGAGATGTTGGAGTGGGTGAACAAGTTCAACGTGTATGACCTTTATTCGAAGGGGCATACGAAGCCGAATATGAAAGAGCTGAAGCCTTACTATGACGATCTTTTCGCGGAGTTCTTTCCGGCCAAGATTGCCTGGTAGAGCGGTTAGCATGATGTAGGAAGATCCCTGAGAGTGATTTTTATCTCAGGGATTTTCTTTTGCGAGAATGGCCCGATAGATTGTGATTTGATGAGATTGAGGTGAGCTGAATGGTATCGAGAAGGAATTTTGTGGGTGGGATGTCGGCGGCATCGCTGGCGTGTATGGTGCGCAATGTTTTTGGGCTGCCGGCAACGATGCATCCGTTTCTCGATAAGGCTGCGGGGAGCGCGGTCGATAACACGAAGCGCGTGAAGATTGCGATTGGAACGGGTGGGCATGGACATACGTTTCCCGGGGCGACGATGCCGTTTGGCGCGGTGCAGCTCTCACCGGATACGGGGACGAAGGACTGGGATCACTGCTCGGGATATCACTATAAAGATACGTCGATGCTTGGGTTCAGCCATACGCATTTGAGCGGGACAGGCTGCATCGACATGCTGGATGTGCTGGTGATGCCGGCGACGGACGACTTCAAGTTCGATCCGATGGCGAAGCCGGATTCGGAGACGAGCTATCGGTCGCGGTTTTCGCACGACGATGAGGTGACGGAGCCGGGATACTACCGCGTTCTGTTGCAGGACTCGAAGGTGAAGGCGGAGCTGACGGCGACGGAGCGCGCGGGCGTTCACAAGTACACGTTTCCGAAGAGCGAGAAGGCTTATTTTCTGGTGGATCTGATGCATACCGATTCTTCGGTGCAGCAGACGCCGCCGGTGCGGTGGGCGTGGCTGAAGGTGGTGGGCAACGACACGATTGTCGGGGCACGGTGCATGGATGTGTGGGCGAAGGGGCGCGAGATTTACTTCTCGATGAAGTTCTCGAAGCCGTTCGATCATGCGACGGTGTATTCCGATGGCAAGGTGGTAGAGGCGAACGGCGAGGTGAGAGGGACGGCGCTGCGGTGTGTGCTGGACTTCAAGACGCATGAGGGTGAAGTCGTTTTTGTGAAGACGGGTCTCTCTGGCGTGAGTGTGGACGGGGCGGAGGCGAATCTGAAGGCTGAGGTTCCGGCGTGGGATTTCGAGGGCGTGCGGACTGCGGCGCATGAGGCGTGGCGACGGGAGCTGGGGCGGATCGAGGTCAGCTCAAAGGATCAAAAGCATCTCGAGATTTTTTATACAGGGCTGTACCACATGATGGTGGCGCCGACGCTGTTTGACGATGTGGATGGGCGATATCGCGGCATGGATGGCAAGGTGCATACGCTGGCCGGTGGCGTGCATAACTACAGCACGTTCTCACTGTGGGATACGTATCGCGCGCTGCATCCGATGTACACGCTGATCATGGGCGATCGCGTTCCGGACCTGGTGAACTGCCTAATCCGCATGGCGGAGCAGAGCCCGGCGGGTGTGCCGGTATGGCCGCTGCAGGGCGAAGAGACGGGCACGATGGTGGGGTATCACTCCGCGCCGGTGGTGGCGGAGGCGTTGGTGAAGGGGTTCCAGGGGATCGATGCGAAGGCTGCGTATGCGCCTTTCCGGAGGCGTGATTTTGTGGATGATTATCGTGGGCTGGCGGCTTATCGGAAGTACGGATATGTTCCCTGCGATGTGCAGGACGAGTCTGCGAGCAAGACGATGGACTATGCGTATGACGACCATGCGGTGGCGGCGATGGCGAAGGCAGCCGGTGCGGATGACGATTACACGGTGCTGATGGAGCGGTCAAAGTCCTATCGCAATTTGTATGACGCGGAGTCGGGATTTATTCGGCCGAAGTATACGGATGGGCATTGGGCGGGGCCGTTCAATCCGAAGTCGATCTCGGTGTCGAAGAAGTGGCGCGACTACACGGAGGCGAATGCGTGGCAGACTACTTTTTGCGTGCAGCATGATCCGGACGGGTTGATTGCGATGCTTGGGGGCAACGCGGCGTTTGTGAAGAAGCTGGATGAGTTGTTCAACCAAAGTTCGGAGCTGCCGCCGGATATGCCGCCGGACGTGAGCGGTATGGTGGGGCAGTATGCGCACGGCAATGAGCCGAGCCACCATATTGCGTATCTCTACAACTATGCGGGCGTGCCGCATAAGACGCAGGCGCGGGTGCGGAGTTTGCTGGAGACGATGTATGACAACCAGCCGGACGGCATGGCGGGCAATGAGGACTGCGGGCAGATGTCAGCATGGTTTGTGATCAGCGCGCTGGGGCTGTATGCGGTCGATCCGGTGAGTGCGCGGTATGACTTTGGGACGCCGCTGTTTGATCGTGTGGAGATGAAGGTGGGGCGTGGAAGCAAGTTGGTGATTGAGGCGAAGCGCGAATCGCCGAAGTCGATTTATGTGCGGTCGGTGGAGTGGAATGGTGCGGCGCAGAAGGGGTTGACGGTTGGCCATGCGGAGTTGGCTGCGGGCGGTAATTTGGTCTTCCATCTTGCGGATGATCCGCAGGTGGGTTGAAGCGAGATACGGCAGGGATGAGCTAGTGGTGATTTATGGAGCCCTCGAGCGATTGAGGGCTCTTCTTGTTGTGGGATTATTTAGAGTTGTACGTGGCTTCGAGGAACTTGTTTTTAGATGATGTGATGCGGCAGGCGAGAGACGACATGATGATTCGCAGGGCAGTGGTTGTGGTGGTGGTGTTAGGGGTAGCTGCGGGCGTTGTTGGGCATCGTTGGAGTGCTCATGCGGCGGGGGTGAAGGATGTGGATTGGCATGTCTATGGGGGACAGGCTGCTGGCGAGCGGTACTCTGCGCTGACGCAGATCAATCAGAGCAATGTGAAGCAGTTGAAGGTGGCGTGGACTTACGATACGGGCGAGAAGGATGCTTTGCAGACGCATCCGCTGATTGTGGGGCGGATGATGTTTGGCTATACGCCGAGCCAGAAGATCTTTGCGGTCGATGCGACGAATGGGAAAGAGATCTGGAAGTTTGATTCCGGGATTGCGAGTGGGCAGCCGGATCGCGGATTTGCGTACTGGACGGATGGCCGACAGAAGATTTTATTTGCGGAGACGCTCTATGGGGTGTGGGCGCTGAATCCGGATACGGGCAAGCCGATTGAGAGCTTTGGGCGCAAGGGGATGATCGATCTTCGCGAGAATCTTGGAGCGGAGTCGCCTGCGGGGACGGTGGCGATTACGTCGCCGGGGGTGATCTACAACGATGTGATCATCATGGGCTTTCGTACGGGGGAGGCCGAGCCGTCGCCGCATGGGGACATTCGCGCGTTCGATGTGCATACGGGCGCGATGAGGTGGGCGTTTCATACGATTCCGCATCCGGGCGAGCCGGGCTATGAGACGTGGCCGAAGGATGCGTGGAAGTACTCCGGGGCGGCGAACAATTGGGCGGCCATGGTCGTCGATCAGAAGCGTGGGATTGTGTATGCGCCGACTGGTTCGGCGGTGACGGATTTCTATGGTGCGGACAGGGCAGGGAATGATTTGTATGCGAACACGCTGCTTGCGCTGGACGCGAATACGGGCAA
>JBDTDX010000205.1:0-17323 GCA_039922815.1 Granulicella sp. | reverse complement strand
GGCGGCTAACGTAGTTAGTTGAACGACCGAATAGTAAAGAGATCAATGCTTTGACGGAGGCAGTATGAATCTGAAGAGAGAGCAGTTGAATTAACGGCCGTATAGGATTCGCAATGTGGTGTGCACTTCTGTTATTCGTCCCGTTGTTGGTTTCGGGAATGTCAAAGCAGCTGATTGCGCAAACTACAACGGCAGACATCGTGGGAACCGTCAAAGATTCCACTGGTTCTGTAGCCTCAGGTGCAGTGTTGACAGTCAACAATAAGGGAACCGGAGAAGTGAGAACTGTGAAGTCCTCGCACAGTGGCGATTTTTCGTTCGATCTTCAACCGTAAAGCAATTGGTTGACGCTCACTGCCTTGTGATGAAGTTGCTGAGTCTCCATAAAGCTCTCCAGTCTCACCATCCCAATCTCCAATAGTCAAAATGATCCGTTCAACCTAAACTAAGGAATTTACAAACGACGAATCTGAGGAAGATTTGGTTGGAGAACCTCTGTACAGGTATGCAGTTTAGTTGAAGTGCGATGGGTTGTTGGTTGTCCGTTGCGCTATTGAGAATTGCACTGGGGTTTGGGTGCGGGTTGAACAATCAAGTTGAACCACTGCTGCACGAAGTAAGTCCGCAGCATCATCTCAAGCCCCTGGACGGCGCCCCCTGCCAGCCTTCGCGTAGTGAAGACGCACCAAAGCAAGTAGTCATGACCACGAAACCACAAGCTCCATCCCAAGCAGAAAATACTCTCGCCGTCTCTTACGACCGTACTTCTGAAATCCTCTGACTCCCAAAGGTCCGCTGTCCCACCGCTCATCGCCGTCAGACATCAGACTAATCAATCAAACTGTGGACGCAGAACTTGTACAGAGACTCCCTAAAGGATTTCTCGGGCGACGCGATCCGAAAGAATCGAGTTAATTTCTGCAGGCATTACGCCCTGCTTTATGATTTAGTACTGGAAGACATCCCCGAAGTTCTGCAACTCAGAGACTATGAGCAACTAGCGAAGACTCAGTTCTCAGGTCAATACGCTCGGAAATTCTATGATTGAATATCCGAGACCGCGTCGTTCTAAAATCGATTATGGCGGAAGAGATACCCCGTCGGTTCTTGTCACGTATGGCGAGAAGCGTTGCCGCACGCCATCCCGATGGCAGCCGTTGGTTTTTCCTTGATTAAGGTTAGAAAGCTGCAACGCGCGACGTTACCTACCTCATGCGGGCATATATATACAGGTACATGCCCTCTAAGTCTATCGGTATGCCCATATCTATCAGCATTAACGGCTAGCAATACAATCCCCCTCCGCCAATGCTTCTTCCGAGGACCGAAAGACAATAATGACATGTGCTAAACCCTTGGAAATACCACGGTTTTGCTTTTCCTTACATTGAGTGTTTGCCTCATCGAATCTTTGCTGTACCTAGAGAGAGATCCTGTTCCTGGACTATGCTCCAACTACCGTGAGTGCGCTGGACTGTGAGGCGAGACGGAATGAATTGTTCGGCAACCTCCACCGCGCCCGTTTGTGTCATCAAATGCTTTCTGAGATTAACGATAGCTGTATTTTGTGCCTGGCGGTGTACGGAGACGTTCTCGATCTTGAAGGCCCACAGCCCATTTCGATCTCTGATGGCATCCTGTTTGTAGTGGAGAACGTCACTGCGGGTGGCTGCACCATGGCCTAAATAAGGATCTACCTTGTCGGCGTAAAAACTTGCCTGCGCTTTAGCGTCGCGCGTCCGTTGTGCTGCAGCCCACTCCTCAATCAAACTATTCACGCTTTTTACGTTGTGTGAAGGAGTCAATTGCGGGATAGTTTCTTCCGTTTGTTGTTGATGTTGAGCCTTGTTGTGGGGTGTCAGTACCGCAGCTGCGACTCGCTCGGAGATGGGTGAATTGTTCGCACTTACTTGCGGTAGCTTGGGTCTGTCCGTCGGAAGAGGGTAAGGGTGAATAGCGTTGGAATGAGTAGTTCTGAAGTGAACAACTCCGATGGTAAGACATGCGACCAGCACCGCAACCCCGCCCGCTGTAGCGAACTGCATTTGTTGGAAAAACGCAGGACGTAACAAAGTTAGCCTGCCTAAATAAATATTTGCTTTTGCTCGAGGAACAAACAGGTTGACGAATGATAATTTGGCTAAAGAATTAGATAAGAGCGCTTTTATCGACGCATATAGCGATAGTGCGCGTGGGATCTTTTGCGCGCTATGTGTCCCTGATTCCTTAGAGACTGGTGACTCTTCCGTCAAAACTTCTGTCTCGGTATATAGGTCGCTCCCGTCAGTTGCTTCGTCCACCATACTGAGCTGCGGTAACGCGCAATTCAACCTTTCACATACGGCATCGAAGATCTCCTGAAGTATCGAATGAATCTGATGATTCCTGTCTTCGACACGGTGTGCCCTCGTAGGACGATCTTCAAGTTCGACATCGATGGTCGTAGAATTGTGAATGTTATGAAAGGCAAGTATAGTCATATCCGCACGTGTCGCTTTCCCGTACGGAGTGATCAAGCCAAACATAATGATGCGACTCTCCGTCTGCCAGAAAATTTCTACCTCTGGCTTGAGAATTTTCATAAGCTCAGCTATGACGAGATCAGGGGATCGACCTTTAATGGTTCGCTGAAACTTCATGAGATTCCTCCGCGAAGTGAGGCGTCAGCTAATCAGGGACGACGGATTTGAGATGGGCGTGAACGATGAAACGCTTTGGGGCGGCACCCACATATTCAAACGGGAAACAAGTGATCAATGTCAGTTGTGGGCGCCGACCTATCGAAAGAACGCCAACGTCGGTTGGTGTAACAATTTCCATGGAATCGACAATGTAACGGTAGGTACCAGAAGCATCCACTAGCTGTATTTCCATATTGCGGGTCAACCTACGCAATGGTCTAAAAAAGGTGTCGCGGTGGCCGGCGAGACCTACTGTTCCCAGACCACCTAACGTTGCCGTGCCAGGAATATGACCTACCCCTTTGCGAAGACTATCGGGATCATAGTTGGGGAGGATGGGGACTGAAAGAGCAAGCTGAGGGATATCAAGCCAACCTAATGTCGCAGGGCGAACGGCAGATAGCAAGTCTGACGCCTTGAAGAGTTGAGTTGACGGTGGTCTGTAAGCATGCGCTTCAGAGTAAACGAAAAATAGATAGAAAATACCTATCAGACCGACTACCCAAAACATGCGCTCTAAATGGGCAAGCATCCTCTACACTCCTTACGAACACGAATACGGCTAGCTAATTCTGCGCAGTGAAGAAATTAGAAGATTGCGTTGCCGTATGAGAAAGGCGGCTAAAAGTGAAATTAGACTTAGTGTCAGGATCAAAGGCAGAGCGCTGGCGGTATGCGGAAGTTTTGCGATGGCAGGCTTTTGCTGAACGAGTAATGCGGTTTGATAGCGTTCTGCTGTGATACTTGGAGCCCCATTTGAACCTACTTGAGTAGGCGATAGCATCCAAAGCGTTACCAATTCCATATCACTTTTCGATATAGAGGGGTCCGTAGCTCTACCTTCGGAGGCCGGATCAATAGCTGCAACCGTTGCGTGATTCGCCTTCGCGATAGAGACGGCTTGTGCTTTGGGATAGACAAACTCGATCATAGAACTGCCACCCGGGGGCACCCAACCCCTGACGTAGGAGGAGTTGTTAATGGGGGTATCCCAATTTTTTAGGCCTGAGGATGAGGTGCCTTGATTTGATGAACTACGTATACCAATAAAATCCACATGCATTCGGCGAGCGGCATCATCCACTCTGAGAATCAGGCGGTCAGTTAGTTGGCCGACAACCTGAATAGAATAGTTTCCGGGTTGCAAGGTTTGGCCAGGAACTTCCGTCTTAGATGTCAGGATGAAATTAGCTTTGGGTACTTCTGCAGCGGACGCATACAGCGATAGGCTTGCAATGGCAAGAAGAGAACACGCTACTAAGAACTTCTGCATTTAGAATCTCCTATATCTAGCCGGTACTTCTGTTGTGATGCGTGAAGATAGTAGTATCTAGTTGAGATGTGCAGAAATCCACAAATAATGGTAACCAGAAAGCACATCTTTGGTACCTAGGGAGTATTCCCGCATGATATTCCGGCTCTGACCTGGGCGACTGTTAATCTATCTTTACCGATGGAGCTAACAGAAGCGCAATACGAACGGATTAAGAGTGCGTTGCCTGCGCGACGCGGCAACGTGACTCTCAGCAACCTGCAGGTGTTGAATGCAGTGTTGTATGTCGCCGAGCAGGGGTGCAAATGGAGCGGTTCGGGCTCTGGCACACGATTTATATGCGGATGAGCCGGTGGTCCAAGAATGGCGTCCTGGATAGCGTTTTCGAAAGGCTCCAGGGAGGGCAGATCGTGCGGATTAAGCTCGAAGCGGTATCTCTGGACTCGACCTCGATCAAGGTTCACCCGGACGGCACGGGCGCTCTAAAAAAAGGCCCGCAAGCCATCGGCAAGTCTCGGGCGGATGGAATACCAAGGTGCATATGGTTGCCGCGGATGCGCGAACGCCATAGTATTCGCACTGTCTCCAGGGAATGCGGACGATGCTCCGGAGGGCTGTGAACTGCTCTGGGACCTTCCCAGGATGCCGGAAGGCCTGCCCTGCTGATGGATCGCGCTTACGACGGCGATGAGACTCGCCAACTCGTGCTCGATATGGGTAGGTACCGGTGGTTCTTTCCACGTCCAACCGCGTCCCTCCCTGACCTACGACCGCGCTCTTCACAAGAAGCGCAACGAGATCGAGAGACTCTTCCGCAAAATCTCTCCCACTTCGAGAAACTCGAGGTGATCTTCTTCGGCTTCCTCAAACTTCGCCCTCATTGGAGAAGCGCTTCGTTAGCGTGAACACGCCCTAGTGGAATCCGCGGAAACAGATTGAACAGGCAACCGCTAGCGCCGCGGGTACATCTCGATGAGAATTGCCGTTGCCTCTACAGGGGAAAGCAGTTGTCGCACCGATAGTTGGTAGGATGACATCATGGCTGCACATCGGAAGCGCGCGCTTGTAACGGGGGGTGCCGGTCTTATCGGTTCTCATATTGTTGATTTGCTTCTTCGCGACGGCTGGACCGTTCGTATACTCGATAACCTTGAGCCTCAAACTCATAAGAACGGCAAGCCAGATTGGGTCAATCCTATAGCAGAGTTCCGACAGGGATTCGTGCAGGATTACGAGACAATGCGATCTGCCTTGACTGATATTGATGTTGTCTTCCACGAGGCTGCGTATGGCGGATATATGCCGGAGATCGCGAAGTATGTTCTGGTGAACAGCTTCGGTACAGCGCAGATGCTCGAAATTATCCGAGATCATCAGTTGCCTATCAAGAAGGTGGTTGTAGCCAGTTCTCAAGCGGTTTATAGCGAGGGCGCTGCGGACTGCCCGGAACATGGTCCGGTTGTCCCGTTGCTCCGTCCTACAGAGCAACTTCGCTCAGGCGACTTCGACGTGCATTGCCCTTTTTGCCATAAGCCGACGACCTCGCTCCCAACTCTCGAAAGCACTCCCGGTGGTGGCGAGACGGTGTATGCCTTGACCAAGGTGGATCAGGAGCGTCTTGTATTGCTTTGGGGAAAGCAGACCGGCATTCCTACAGTGGCACTACGGTACTCCTGTACTTACGGGCCCAGGCAGTCGCTCTTCAATCCCTACACCGGCGTGATCGCAATTTTCTGCACGCGCCTGCTGAACAACCAGCCTCCCATCCTCTACGAAGACGGTGGCCAGACGCGCGATCTATGTTTTGTGGAAGATATTGCACGTGCTAATCTCCTCGTGGCCACTACCGACAAACTAGACGGCCTCCCCGTGAACGTGGGAAGCGGGCGCGCTACGACCGTGCGCGATCTTGCCGCCGTCATCGGCGATCAGTTGGGTATCAGCCTCGCCCCTTTAGCGCGTGGGGAGTTCCGGCCGGGAGAGATTCGCTCGCTAATCTCTGACATAAGCCGCATTCGCACGATTGGCTATGAGCCTCAGACAACGCTCGATCAGGGGATCGCAAAGTACATTGATTGGATCAGGACACAGGGAACAATTGAGGACTACTTTAGTAAAGCCGAAGCAGGGCTACGAGCAAAAGGAATCGTGCAGAGCGTTAAGAACTCATGAGGGGTTCTGGACTCTACGGACGGCTGGACAGACCAAGGCGAAAGAAAACTCCAAAGATGCGAACCGCAGCTTTGAAAGATGCATGAAGATTACCTGATACCTTACTGACCCCGCCGGTCCGGCAGCGATAATTTACAGGTAATTCGAACACGCGTAGCTTATGCTGGGCAGCTTTAATCTGCATTTCGAGATTCCAGCCGTATGTCAGTTCCGACATTTGAAGTTGCTCGAACGACGACCGGCGGATTGCGCGGAATGGGCCCATATCGGTGTAACTCACTCCCTGCACCAGGCGAAGTAACAAGCCAACAAGATGAGCGGCGAAAATCTGACTGGGCAGCATGGAGCCTGGTTCGCGGCGGCCTCGAATGCGTGACCCGATAACGAAATCGGCTTCATTCCTCTGAATCGGCGCAACCAGACGTGACAGATCGTCAATAATGTCGCTACCGTCACCATCCATAAAAACAAGAATCGTGCTGCTTGCGAGTGCTGCTTCGGACCCTGCTTTACAGGCATTGCCATAGCCGCGCGATGAGTAGATAGCGCGCGCCCCTGCTGCGACCGCAACCTCCGCTGTGCCATCCGTGGAACCGTTATCGACCACGATGCACTCTGCAATAACATCCCACGGCATGGAGGAGACGACCTGACCGATTGACTCGCTCTCATTGAGCGCCGGAATAATGACGGAGATACTCATCCGTTCCCTTCAGATGCGAACTCCCGGGTTTTTCTGGTGTCGGCTTGATTGAAGAGCGAACGATGGATGGGCCAACGGCGTAAAAGAAGCTCGATGCAGAACGAAATTAGGACGCAGCCATACAGAATCTTATTGAGTAGGAATTGCGAGGGTCCGTACCCGACCGCCAAATCCGTTGTGCAGAGATAGAACATGCAACAGATATAGGTGAATATAGTGAGGTTCGGAGCGAGGACGAAAAACGGGATTAGCCATGCGATGTACCACGGATAGTGTGGGGAAAATAGAAGCATCAACGTGACGCTTAGTATGAAGGCTGGCATCAGGAAGTCCGCGCCAGCAGGCAATCCAAAGATCCGTGTCTGTGTAGGTTCGGACATCGACTGATCCGATTTGCAGCATGTCCTCCAGCACCAAATTGTAAGTGCCACGAACGCGAGACAGCAGAAGGAAAGATAGATAGCCACAGGAAGTTTATGGAAACCGGGAAGCTGGTGAACGAGTTCCAGCAGAAAGTACCGGGTTCCGGATTGAATGCCTTCCTCCTCTACATAGCCCCCTAGAAATCCGAAGACGCGCATACCGACGCTGGAGTAACAAGCGTAGGCGAAGGCTATCAGCGTAGCTACGGTCAGTGGCATCTTGTACTCTCCTCGTCGGAAGAAGGCCGGAAGAAGGACGAGTGGATAAATCTTGGTGAGAATCGCAAGAGCGAGAAAGATTCCTGTAGTGATGGGTTGCTTGCGATAGCGAGCCAATAAAGCAAGTGAGATGAAGGCTATTGCGGCAGAGTCCAGATGACCCGAACTGCCAATCTCCCAAATGAGCAGCGGGCACCAGGCGTAGAGAAGTGACTGCTCGCGGCGTATGCCAAACTCCCGGAGGAGTTCCACCAGTGCG
The DNA here is from genome assembly GCA_039922815.1 of Granulicella sp. GTDB lineage: Bacteria > Acidobacteriota > Terriglobia > Terriglobales > Acidobacteriaceae > Edaphobacter. The sequence continues at coordinate 9,594 of JBDTDX010000205.1, read as the reverse complement.
TACAGAGTCAATCCTTCAAAGAGGATCATCACGAGCTTCATGAAGGTGACTGTGGGGTTGAGGAAGGTGACGAGAAGAAAGAGAAACTGTGCTCCCGGTGGGTAGATCGTGTGCGCGTAGTCTCGGCGATTGATGTTGTCGAAGAGATCCTGATTGGGTGCACGCAAGAAGTTAAGCGCAGAGTCGCCCGGCGTATAACGGTAGGGTGAAATGTGAGCGTGTTGCACGACGCCATCCCATGCGTATCGATAGATATCGGAGGAAAGGTATGGATCTGGAATCAGCGTGACGAGACGGCACATAATGGCAACTGTAAGGATGATTGCGAAGGTGTATCGATTGACGGGCTGTGTAAGAATTAGCCAGACTGCGGCTGCGTAGAGAACGACAGACCAGCCAGAGACCCCGGAAAGCCCGATCGTAAAGTGATCATATTCGCTGGTAAGCTGGCGCGTAAGCAGCAACAATCCAAAACCGATTCCAACGAGAGTAGCGTTGGTCTGCCATGGGCGTGCGGACGACCAGTGTCGCGGCTTGCAATCGGTCATGAGTTGTAGGCCGTGGCACGTAGATTCTCGAGGAATATCCGACTGTAGCTGGCGGGATATCCGGGTGTTATCGCAAAAGCGGGGGGTGTCTGCTCGAGTAGTTCGCCCTTCAGAATCGCTAGACTTTCGCTATCGTCTACGTCGTACCAGAGCGGAAGTTGGACGACTTCAATTCTTGCCGCCTCTGCTGCCGCGATGGTCTCGGCAAGGACTGCGGACGTGCTCCACGTAATGTTCTGGAAGGGTTCAGGATGCGGAAGTTTGAGGCCGATCAGATAGTAACCTCCGTCGTTTGATCCACCGAGGACAATGCGGTCACCCGGATGGTTCAGTTCGACTACAGCCTGCTCAAAGGCTGTGGAGGGTACTGTCGGGGAGTCGGAGTCGATCAAGCAAACCGCTCCAAAGCCACACGCAAGAATGTCATCTGTAGCAGCCAGTAGTCGTTCGCCAAAACCATCTCCTCGTTGAAGAATAAGGCTGAAATTATCTGGAAGAATTCCTTCGAAGAGCGCTTCATCACCTGCAGGCGTATAGCATACGAGGCCTGCGGATCTACCTCCACTCGCGACTCTCGCAATGTTTTCTGTAGTGTCCTTGAGGAAGCAAATATTCAGAGCTGCAGATTCTTCAAGCGTAAGTGGAGGGCAAAGGCGCGTCTTGACCTTACCCGGGCGTGGAGCTTTGGCCATGACTGCCAGCGCGCATGTGGCGCTGCGTGATGAATCTGGATCAACGGTGTTGAGGATGGGATACGGCATTCGGTCAGGAGACGCTCCAACTGGCTGTCTCGGGTAATAGCTGCGGTTCTGAATCGGCACTAGACTTTACGCACACAGCATATTGGTACCACCCGTCATACGTTATATCAACCGATTCCCACGGCTGCGAATCAATTAGAGCAGTGAAATCCAGAGGTGACATCACCTCGACCTGTTGTGGCTCTCTGTATTTTCCTGCTGGGCTGCTGCTGATTTTGGAAAGAATCCACATGCAGCTTAGAGGAACACGCGCACGAAAACCGGAAGTGGGCTCTGCGATAAAGCATCGCCCACCAGGGCGAAGGACGCGGAATATCTCGGAGAGGACAGCCTGCTTATTGGGAACTATTAAAAATAGACGAGAGATGACAATAGCATCCACAGTGGAGGGAAGGGCACGAAGAGACTGGGCATCTCCGCAACTGAAGCTACAGTTTTGCAGAAACCGGCTGGCTGCACGAGACTTTGCCCGCTCGATCAGTCGATTCGAGAGATCCAGTCCCGTGGCCATGATCTGTGGGTACTGTTGTGCGAGCCGACAGGCATAGAAACCGGGGCCGCATCCAAGTTCAAGGAGATTTGTTCCGGAAGCAGGTGCGGATGGGAACAGAGATTGAGCGATCTCTATGGTGTGATCGCGGAAGAGGTATTCGCGGCACAATGCGTAAAACCATGAACATCGTTCAAAGAGGCTTTCAGGTTGCGACGACTCGATTTGACTCGTCAAATTGCTCTCCGTCGATTCCATTCAAACCAACCCCAATGGCAGTATGATGCGTAATTCTTAGAATCTGATAACTACGAGTTATTTCGAACCGTCGCCGTACCCGGTGAATGACCTATCGAGGGTAGTTAGTGGTGTTGTGTCCGAAGGCCGCCCACTTCTTCGCTAAGCGGGATGGGCTCTGAGGTCACCCCCATAATCTGCCCTAGCCCCTCTTTTTGGGCAAAAAGGATGACGTGTTGTGCCTGCCGGAGACCGCCGCGCGTAACCGGTGGAAGAACGATGCTCACGGAGTTTTTCCCTGGGCCGCGGAGCGTTGAGATGTGCGAGATCGATCTGGCGACAGAAGCATGAACGAGCGTTCGACCTGAGTTCTCACCTCGAAGAACACTTGACTGGTCCGTATCGTCTGCAATCACAGCAAAGATCTGTGTTGAACCCGGCACAGATGTTCCATGCCACGTAAAATTTAGAGCCAGATGATCGCCTTGGATGGCCATTGATTCGATCCGAAGGGACAACGGCGAGGGTTGAGACTGCTTCGCGAGAGCCCGTAGTAGAGCAGTTTTATCGCTTCCAACGAATTGTTCCTGCCCGTTGATCACCATTTGGGGGGTATAAGGGCCGCTAGTGCCGAAACGCTGAGCATAAGCCTCCTGGCGTTCGGTATACGCGGTAGCCGAAAAAGGGTCCTTCCATCCGAGGCTATTCCAATACGTTACATGCTCGCTGATTCCCACGATCAATTTCCCGGGGCGCATTTGCTGTCCGTTGATCTGGCGCAGGAGCGCGTCAGCAGGAGGGCAACTCGAGCAACCTTCCGAGGTGAAGAGCTCCACAAGTACGGTTTCGCCGATATCTTTTTGAGGGGTGACTTCAGCATGCGAGCTATTGCACAAAACCCAGAGAAGTGTGAAGACGATCCATCCAATGTTGATGCGTGAACTTTTCATCGAGGTCTCCGCTCCTACGCATGAGACAACCGTCCCGGAAGATGGTTACAGGTTTATTGAAGCAGCACACGATTGGGGGTGCAGGATCGATTTCTGTAACTTTTTTGTAGTCTCTGATGTCTAACTGGCAATAAATATTTCTGCCTAAACTTGTAAGTATTGCAATGACCTGTCAACGCTGATGAAGCTGTGAACGTGGAGCGCATGGACGAAACGCAGAATCTCGGCGATGAAATGCACGCAATCACTGCGATACTTGCCGGCGATTCGCAGGTGTTCCATCGACTCATTCGCCCCTACGAGCGGACCGTGTATGTCATGGTGGTCGCCATTCTTCATAACGAGGCCGACGCGGAAGACGTCACGCAGGAGGCATTTCTCAAAGCGTTTCGCAATCTGAAGAATTTTCGTGGTGAGGCCAAGTTTGGAACCTGGCTGATCAGTATCGCCCTAAATGAGGCGAAGAGCCGCCTTAGGCAGAGAAAAGGCGTCACGATGGAATCGCTGGATGAGTCACCTGACGAACGAGGACATATCGCTCCGGCGCTTGTCCGCGACTGGCGAGAAATTCCCTCCGAATACATTGAACGCCAAGAGGTGCGGTCAATCCTGCAAGAAGCTGTAGTTAATTTACCGCTAATCTATCGCGAGGTGTTTTTGCTCCGGACGATCGATGAGTTGAGCGGAGCGGAAGTCGCGAAAGCTCTTGGAATTACCGTGGCCCTGGTGAAAGTACGGCTGCATAGAGCGCGATTACTGCTGCAAAAAAGACTTGCCCCGCAGCTGAAGCACATCGACAGAAAACAGAGGTGGTTCCCATGGTTATAGAGTGCAAGCATGTTTGGGATCAGATCTCCGGATATCTTGATGGCACGCTTGACCCAGCGATGTTGGCACAGGTTCAAAAGCATCTGGAACACTGTGAACTTTGCTCTGCAATCCTCGATTCAACGAGAAACATCCTCATTCTGACTGCGGATAAACGTGTCTTCGAACTGCCTCTTGGATTCAGCAAGCGGCTGCACGCTCGTCTGGATCAAGAGATGCAAGGCACGCTAATCGAGCCTTCAGGTGATCCTTAGTGGTAAGGAGGGCCGTGCACGATCTGGTGTGTTCCCCATTCCAGAAACACGAGAACTAAGGTCACAATTGCGAGAACGATCTGAAAACGTTCGCCACGTAGTTGCTTTGGGGTCGCCGGACGCACCCGCCACCTTGAGGATGGTCGTGCTCGCAGGCTATGAATACGCCATACGACATAGAGATTGATAACGGAACCAAGAATTGCCAGGATCATCATTGGAATTCGAATGGCATCCGCATGGAAGCCTGCTGCGGGGCGATGCAGCCCGGCAGCAGCGGCAAGAGCGCTGAGACCAATGACCACGCGAACCCCGCTGATCGCCATGACTGCCGTACATGCACTCTGGAGCAGAATAAAGAACAGGCTTGTCAACCCGATCATCCAGGAACGGGCTTTGGGAGGCGAAAACTCCCCAGTTGCATTCTCTTCATTTGAAATTGGTAGTGGAGTCGGCATAGTTGAGGATGCATCTTATGACAGAGAGACGCACTAAAAAACGTTACCTTCCTTGTAACCTTATTTGCCGGTAGAACTCAAATCTAAATCGATATGTTGTAGACGAAGTTTGTTCGTGTTTGTTCGTACGCCGAGGCGGTATGCTACCCGATCACTGAAATGAGTCAACATGGACCTCAAGAACGATGAGTTAAAGGTTCTGCCGCAGACTCCTTCGTTGGAAATGGAGTCGGCAAATACAGAAAGATGTTCAAAACCTAAGCCCATGCTATATCTGGATCGTAAACACCCACTTGCGATCCGCTGGATGCATTGGCTCAACTTTCCCATTCTCTTCACCATGATTTGGAGCGGGCTGCTCATCTACTGGAATGATTCCGACAATGCCTATCGACACCCGCACGCGGTTTATCGTGTAGGTGTTGGGAAAATTACCCTGGTCCGTTTTTTCCCGGAATGGTTTTGGAACTTGATTGATGCGCCATACCACGTGACCCAAGGACTCGGTTACCATTTCTTTTTTATGTGGTTATTCGCCCTGAACGGCATCGCTTATGTCCTGTACACGGCTGTCTCAGGAGAGTGGCGCTTCCTGATGCCGCAACGCAGAAGTATCTGGGACGCCATTCAAGTTACGTTGGTCGACCTTCATCTGCGCAAGGGGTTGCCGACCCAAACCAAATATAACGGAGCACAGAGAGTCGCCTACACCTCGGTCATTTTGATGGCCTTTGGCTCCCTGATTACCGGGCTCGCGATCTACAAACCCACGCAGGCACATTGGCTTACCTCCCTGTTGGGCGGATACGAGATGGCACGATGGGAACACTTCTGGCTGACGATGGGTTTCGTCGCGTTCTTTCTGGTGCATGTTATCCAGGTTGTGCTCGCGGGCTGGAACAATTTTCGCAGTATGGTGAGCGGCAGGGAGATCAAAAGAACGGATGAAATCTCCATAGAGGCGGAACGGAGGAACTGGTGATGGCTGATGAGATCAATGCACCACTCCATCCTGAAGAACCAGTTGATGGCGACACCAAGAGTGCCCACAAGCCCCTTGTAGCAGGTGAAGAAGTTACGACTGACGAAAAGGTTGAGAGGCCGGAAGCGCAGTCAGCCACAGCAAGCGAAAAAGTTACTACTGACGAAAAAGTTGAAATCCTAAAAGCGCAGCTGCCTGAGGAAGTAAAGCCGGATTCTGATACCGTTATATTGGCTCAGTCCCGCAAATACACACGTCGATCATTTGCTGTCGCTGCAGTTGGTGCTGCCGCTGCGTATGGTTTTTACCGTTGGATCGACACCAGCGCCGATGACATGATGCAGCCTACGCCGCTACGCCGCGCATTTCAGACCGATGCAAAGCTCTCTCGTGCTGTATTCGACGAGCGTGCGTTGGCGCCCACCTATCGGTTGGATCAAGCAGAAAGCCTGCGTGTCAATGGTGTCTATGGGTTAAAACAGGCTCTGATCCCGGAGAGCTGGCGTCTACAGCTTGTGGGTGTGCGTGGCCAGCAATCGCATCCTCGATTCAGCAACGACGTCACAGCATGGGAGTATCGCTACTCCGGCACGGCAACCGATGAGGACAAGGGGCACGACACCAAGGTCGCGCCCGGCTCAGATACAGCAGAAAAAATGTCTCCTGAATCCATGCTCGTGGAGCAAAGAAAATATCAAGACCGAGTGGTGCGTATGCCGCGAGGTCAGGAGGAAGCAGGAGAAAGCGAATCAACACTGAAGCCGAACACGGCTGGCCTCCTGCTGACGATGCAGGATCTCCTGAAGCTGCCTCGGCATGAGCTCGTTACACAGTTCAAGTGTATTGAGGGATGGAGTCAGATTGTGCACTGGGCGGGGGTACGGATGGCCGATTTTCTCGAGGCGTATCCACCCGCACCGATCAGCGGTAAAGAACCAAAGTATGTCTACATGGAAACACCGAACGGTGACTATTACACCGGTTACGACATGGATATCTGCCGACATCCACAAACGCTCTTAGTGACCGAAATGATGGGTGAACCTCTTACTCAGTATCACGGGGCACCGCTGCGTCTCCATATGCCTACCAAATACGGATATAAACAGATCAAACGGATTGGGCTCATCAGCTATAACACCGGCAAACCCGATGATTATTGGGCCAAGCTGGGCTACGACTGGTACGCAGGTTTGTAACCACAAGACGCGGTGACGCTTATCCAGTTTCCACATGTATATAACTAAGCTTGTTAGCGTGACGGATAACATATTAAAGTCCAGACGATAAAACCCTCCGGGTCTATGATTTCTGGGGACAGCCCCAGACGTCGTAGATGCCTCCGGCCATGATGCGCGCGTGTGCCTCCTCAAAGTGCTCCCGAATCGAATCCGAAAAGAAAAACGGGTCAGGAGTTGTGGGCAGAACACCCAGGCGTAGCGTGGAGAAGGGCGCTTCATTATGAGGAACAATCCAGAGATCGCGGCCCCCGACAATTCTCTTGACGACACTGGAAGGTATCGCCTTGCCAGCTTTGTCGGCCTTGACCACCGCGTTCTCATCGAAGAAGTAATCCTCTCCTAGATAGGGAGTTCGAAACGCAACCAGAATCTGTAATCATGAACGCTAGTGCCGTATCCCATCTCAAGGTTGCGGCCTGGAAAGCGGCGAACAACACTCCCAGCCGAAGAGGGAGAATCGGATGCTCAAAGCCAACGAGAAATGGCGTAGAGACAAGAAAGGTTGAAGGCCCGTATAAAATCGAGTAGAGATCGGGCGCAGATACCGCATGGTAGATGGGATCGCCATGAACATATGCGGAAGCAATATTGAGGATGTTGGCCTCATCATGCCAAAGCAGTCCGGGGCGAGCGACATTCACAATATTAAGGAAGACTACGATAGCTATGCTCAGCATCCCACATAGAGCCGCAATCTGATTAAGCGAGTTATCAAACTTCTTTTGGAATACGCTAAGTACGATGTAGGCAGGAGTAAGTGCTACCAAGAAGAGCAGAGTCGGATTGACCAGCACTATATGACGTATGGCGGATAGCATGACCCCCCGGTGCTCATTTAGGTCGAATTGTAGCCTCCATTTCTTCGGTAAAAAAACAAATAATGTGGCTGTTACCAATATAAAGAGACAGTACGCATGTTAGTAATTTATCTAGTTGGTGACAGGCTCTCCCGAGTCATCAACTTGCTCCTCAAGCGTACCCAACCTGGTAACTTTCAAGATGCACGAGTAGGGAGATGTAGGACTTCCTTGGCGAAGTTATCGACGGTTTCATCTAGTGCCCGAACGGAGTTACACCAGGAATCTTCAGAGACATACGATAGATGCTGGGACCAGCCATAATGTACAGCGTCATGCGATCCGCGCTTCCCCATGCAATGTTTCCAACTTTTTCCTGGAAGTCGATCGTTCCCAAGTGCTTTCCTGCGGAAGAGAAGATCCACACGCCTCCTGGTCCCGCGCTGTACAGATTTCCTTGCTGATCGACCTTCATGCCATCGGGCAATCCCGGCCGCGGATCAGATTCAGCATCAAAAAAGACCTTTCCATCTCTCAGTGTTCCGTCGGCGTTCACGCTGTAGCGCATCCAGAACTTCTTTGGCTCAGAATTACTCACGTAGAGGTATTTTTCATCCGGAGAAAAGGCAATCCCGTTGGGACGAGGTAAGTCTTTGATGAGGAGTTGTAGTTGGGAGCGTGCAGGAGCAGCGCCCGGACTTTGCGCAAAAGCCCCGGGAATACGGTAAACTCCATTCACATTCAGCTGTTTGTCTGGATCGGTGTCGCTCTGCTTGCGGAGCCCATATGGCGGGTCGGTGAAGTAGAGCGATCCATCGGATCGATAAACCAGGTCATTCGGGCTGTTCAGCTTCTTACCCTGATAGCTATCGGCCAGAACGGTAACCTGCGCCTTCGCATCCAGGCGTTCCAACCTCCACACATTACGTTGCGCATGACCGGCTACTGTAAGTCGGCCACGGCTATCGAACGTCATTGCATTCGAGCCGGGCTCGGGGCCGCCATACGGGGCGGTTCCTTTGTAGCCGCTCGGCTGCAAGAAGATGCTTACCCCTGCTCCTGGAGTCCATTTACGAATGCTGTTGCTGGGGATCTCCGCGAAGAGAAGATAACCAATTGGAACCCAGAGCGGTCCTTCCGTCCAGGTGAAACCCGTAGCCAGTCTTTCGAAAGAAGCATGAACGGGAACAATCGTATCGAGAGCGGGATCAAGGCGTTCTATCCTTGGCGTACTCCTGCCTGGCTTTGTGGAGGAATCTCTCTTTGCCGCTCCGATAAGTGAAGTGGAAAGAGAAGGCGACTTCGGCGCCTGTCCATTCCCGGCACAAACATTCATAAGCGCAATGGCAACCACAAGCAACGGTAAACTGAAATTTTCAGGGATCATTTCACCTGCTCCTCATTACGAAATAGCGATGGGCCGTTTCAGCAAGGTTTTTCCTGGAATCCGTCATTAACGCAAATGCGATCTTGAGCAGCGGTGGAGGCCTTGAAATCAAGCAACAGTGATTCTACATGAGGGCATTGTCCTTGGATCCGAGGGACATTCGAAGAACCTGCTAAGGAGGAGATCGACGAGCAAATATTCTCTCTTATGCATTGTGTTGCATGTGGTTTCACCATCCCGATCCTAGTTATGAAGTCATCTGCCATATATTTGAGGCTTTCCGCACGTCGTCGTTCATTGAGGCTCGATGGTCGACTTCAAGGTTATTTGTTGTGCGCCGGTGGCATTGTGTCTTCCTCTTCTCGCGCAGCAGGAACGGATCTACGAGACTTCCGATATTATGAAGGTGCCCACTCTTTATGTGGTGCCTTACGCTCATCTCGATACCCAGTGGCGTTTAGATGCCTCCGCCAGATTCTGTATGGCAATGTACTACCGTAAAGATTTCGGCAAGGCGAGGCCTGACGGCAGTAAGATCATCGCGGCACTGAATCCCACGAGCTACAACAGCAACGTCTATACCGATTTGAGTAAATAGAATCCGCCTGCGCCTGTGTTCGTGGTATCGCCCGAGGAGATGGCGACACTCACCCCGCAGCAG
>JBDTDX010000204.1:0-22073 GCA_039922815.1 Granulicella sp. | reverse complement strand
CGACAAGATGTACCCCGCGGGAGAGAACGGAGCGGTCGCCGATGGTGATCGTGGCGGCGTCTTGTGTCTCAAGATGCAGATGAGGATAGAGGAGGATATCGTCCCCGAAGCGTACCGCCCCTGTTCCGTAGACGAAGGAGGGCCCGAGGACAACCACGGAGGCGGGAAGTGAGATCGTGAGGTCGGCGGCGAGTGAGGCGTGGGCATGAAGGCGACGAAGCGACTCCCGTAGCCCCGCTGTGATCCGAAGCAGTGTGCGGAGGGGGAGGACCAGCAACGATTTGACGAGGAGATGAGCAGTCATGGGCGCGGTCTGGTGCTGCTTATCCGTTCTACCATGGGCGGGGTGGTGAGATGCAACCTCGCTGCGTGTCGTGCCAGGCCTGATTCATGAGACGGTTGAGAGTGATGGCGTTCCGCCGGCGGCCCTGGCGTGCGGGACTGCGGCTGAAGCGGTTGCGAATAACGACTGCCCTGTTCAGGAGGACCTCAAGCCAGCGGGCTGCGTGGACCTTCCAACCATGATGCTTTCGATAATAGAGCAGAGTGCTGCGCATCCTCCAAAGGACGACCTGCGCGGCGGTGGAAGAGAAGTCGAGCGTCTTGAGCTGGCGGGAAGATTCTCCACCAATGTGAATGACGGAGATGTCGGGCCAGTACCAGATGACGTAGCCAGCCTGCTTGATGCGGAGGCAGAGATCGACCTCCTCGCAGTAAAGGAAAAAGGCGGGATCGAAGAGGCCTGTTTTGAGGAGGGCTGCGGGGCGGATGATGGAGAAGGCGCCGGGTACCCAGTCCACCTGGGCGGGTTGATTGCTGTCGGCCCAGGTGCGGTCGAAGGCACCGAAGAACTTTGATTTTGGAAAGCGCGCGGCCAGGCCCGTGAGGACGACTGCGTCTCCGAAGACAGTGGGGAAGGTGCGGGCAGAGGCTTGCAGGACGCCATCGCGGCCGACGAGGCGGGCGCCCCCGAGTCCGCACTCCGGATGCGTGTCCATGTGGTGGATCGACGCGGCGAGGGTGCCGGGTTTAAAGAACGCATCGGAGTTGAGGAGGACGAAGTATCGGCCGTGCGCCTGCTGGAGGGCAAGATTGTTGGCTGCGCCAAAGCCGAGGTTCGATCCGGCACGGAGGAGGATTGCCTGGGGAAAGTCCTGCTCGACCATCTCCGGAGATCCATCGGTGGAGTTGTTGTCGACGATGAAGATTTCGACCGACAGGGTTCCGATCTCGCGGAGGACGGAATGGAGACATTCGCGGAGGATCTCGCGGGTGTTGAAGGAGATGATGACGATCGATGCGTCATGGGTCGCGCTGGTGGCGACTATGGGGTCCAGCATCGGAATCGGAATGGGGATCGGGATCGATATGGTGGCGGCATTCATGCGTGAGAGCGTTCCTGCGCTACGGGAATGGCGGAGAGCTGGTGTGGTGCACGAAGGGGCGGCAGAAGACCTCCCTGGAGCAGGTGCGAACTCAATCCTTATAGCTGCTGGCGATGGGCTCGTCGGTATCGACTGGCCGCTCGGTGTCGGTAAAACTCTTGCTTTTCCACTTGTTGTTTCCGGGGCGCGCCGACGGTTTCTCCGTGGTCGTCCTCATATTGCTTTCGTTCTCTTTCGCGTAACGGATGGACTCAATAAAATCGGCATCCGCATTCGCAACAAGGAGGTTGGTAAGCACGGAAACGACGCCGCGGACGTTGAGGCGGCGTACGAGGGTGAGCGCGTTTCTGAGCTCGTGGCGAGTGGTGTGGCCGGATTGGGCGATGAGGACGGTCACGTCGCCATGACGGGCAACGAACTCCGCTTCGGAGGAGGAGCGAAGGGGAAGGGCTTCGATAAAGAGCAGGTCTACATTTTGCTTAAGGCGTTCCAGATTCTCAACGACGAAGCTATCCTGCCTGGGCTGGATGATGATGTCTCTGCTGACGGGGATGAGCGACGCTGCGGGCTGCCACGGGTGCGTACCCCCATCCTCTGACGACCTGGCGGAGAGGGTGCCTGAGGCTGTCATGTTCACGACACGGTAGCCGAGCATCTTCATCTCCGCAGCAAGAGATTCGAGTAGCGGCTTGATCGAAATGTCTTTGGTGACCGCGGTGAAGACGAAGGTCTTGGCGTCACGAGTCCGATAGGCCTGATCGATTCCGGCTACGAGGCGAAAGACAAACTCTTCAAGGACTCGGGGGCTGACCTCGGCGAGATCGGGAAGGACAGCCATGGGCGGAAAGTTAAGCAGACTGGTAATGTCTTCGCCAACATAGATACGGGGATCGAGCTTTTGAACAAAGACAGCTACGAACAATCCGAAGCACAGCGCGACTGGCAGGGCAAGCAGGAAGATCAGCGGCTTCTTGCTGGGGAGGGGAAGGGTAGGTTGGGTAGCGGTGAGGGAGAGGTGGGCCAGGCCTGCAGCTCCCTGTGTCATCGCGATGGAATGGACGGCTGCATCAACCTCAGTAAAGCGCGTCTGCAAACGAAGGATGGAGGCTGCGAGATCAGCGGCGCGCTGCAATTTGGGAGTGTTTCCGGTTGCAATTCCGGTCTGGCGGGCGAGGTCGGCGGAGAGGCGCGCTTCCACGTCGCGCGTGCGCGCCGCCTCAAGCGTGAGTTGCCCCTTCAGGCTCTGTCCAGCCTGATGATTGAGCTTGGTGGTGAGCTCCTGGAGCGACTTGTCGAGCTGCGCGATCTCATCCTGATCCTGCTTGAGCAGCGGATTCGATGGCGTGAGGCCGGCCATCTGACTGCTGAGAGCGCTGCGGCGGGTGGCGATGCCAGCCTTCATGGCAGCCAGTTCGGCGTCGCTGCGGGTGAGGGAATCAGCTGCCGCGCTGAGGGTATTGGAAGGCTGCCCGGGCCGAGCGAGGACAGAGGCGAGCTGTGCCTCTGCAACCTGATGAGCGTTGTGAGCGACGGCTAGTTGTGCGCGCAGGTCCGCAAGCTGTGTGTCATAACGGTTCCCGGTGTCGGCTGGCGCGGTATCGGCGATGCCGAGAGCTGAGCTGAGACCTGCCTGCTGCCGGCGATCCGTATCGAGTTGATTCTGTATCTGCTGCCGCTCTTCGACGAGGGCCTGCAACTGGTCATTGCTCTGTGCAAGGTCATCCTTCTGCCCATTCTTCAGATAGACCGATGTCACGGCATTGACGATCTCGGTGATCCCGGCTGGTTCAGAGCCGGTCATGCTGATAGAGATCTGGTAGCCGCCGAGAAGGCGTTCCACTTTGAGAAGGGTCTTGAGGCTGGCGATCGCCAATTCGCGATTCGCGGGCAGCAGAGCGCGGGAGCGGGGGGATAGCAGGTCGAGCGTCTTCGAGAGAATGTCTGGGCGGGCAAAGGTCAGCACCTGCTGCTGGACGTAGGTATCGTATCGATTGGGATCGTAGGTTCCACCCGATGCGTCCGTGATTGTTTTAGTGATAATTGGCTGGATATAGATGAGGCTTGTGGCCTGATACTGGGGGCCGCGACTAAAGCCAAACGCGATCAAAGCGATCAGCACGAAGGCTGCGGCTGCAATTGCAATTTTCCGGCGCATACGGAAGGCGCGCAGCAGTTCGGGCACTGGTCCACTGCGTTGGGCAGTTGCGGGTGCGGGATCTGGATTTGCTGGTTCGGCAGGCGTAGGTGTCACCGTGTACATGTGTGCAAAACTCCTTGTGTTTTCAGTGCGACTCATTCGGGTGGAGGTTGAACGCGTACCGCCGACACCTTTCGCTGCCGATTGCCGAGTTTCCCTACTACACTCACGAAGATTCTCGGTCAGGAGATCTCAGATGAGCCGCTGAAAGACGCATTATTTCCTCGCCCACCGGGCTTAAGGATATCATTCGGGCCATTTGTTTCATGGCAAAATATACCGAAAGGTAACCATTCTGGTTTTGCAGTCCCTTAGCGAGTGACACAGGAGGACGGTTTAGGGATCGATCGAGTCTGGGTCACTTTATAATCAAACCTCGCATACCCTTATTCTCCAATTGAGGGGACGCCCCCGAAGTTCCAGAAAATATGGCCATTCTCCTCCTGCTGCCGCTCGTGTTCTGCGTGATCGCTTTGTACCGCTCGACACCAGAGCGGGCGTTAGTAACCGTCTGCCTTCCAGTGTTGCTGATTATTCCGGTCTATCTGCAACTGAAGCTGCCGCTGCTGCCCCCGATTGATGCAGGCGAGGCGGTCTTTCTGCCCCTGGGGATCGCCATGCTCTTTGGGAGAATGCGGCTCTGGAAATTTTCACGAACAGATCTGTGGATGGTGGTGCTCATCATCAGCGCGTGCTCTGCCGACTACATGAAAGGAGACACAACAATCGGGATTTTCAACCTGTTCGTACAGGTGACGACCGCCCTGTTTCCCTATATGGCAGGAAAGTTGTTAATTGAGCAGCGCGGCCAACGCGTGGTGGTGGCGAAGCGAATTGTAGGGTGCGTCTTCCTTATATGCGTTCCGGCCATGTTCGAATTCGTGGCGAAGAAGAATCTGTTTCTGAACGCGCTGGGCCGGCTCGATCCGTCGGTATGGGGGATATGGCGCACGCAGGTACGCTGGGGGTTTGGCAGGGTTGCTGGACCCTATGGGCAGTCCGAATTGGCCGGGATGATCCTTTTGGTGGCTATCCTTATGACCTTCTGGCTGGGGTACTGGAATCACTGGTCACCGCGTTTTGCCCGTTTTCCCGCGCTACCGTGGAAACAAAGCAGGGTCATCCTGCTCGTTCTGCTGGCTACGTCGATCACGACGCAGGCGCGCGGTCCCTGGCTGGGGCTGGGGTTGGGCTTTGCGATTGCTGTTGTCGGTCTGGCGAAGAGAGTTGTGCTCACGTCGATCGTGGTTGCTGTGGTGCTGGCGATTGGGGGCACCTTCTTCTATACGGCTGGTTCGAACTATTTGAACGCACCCACGGTGACGCTGGAACAACAGACTGCCCAGTATCGGCAGGACCTGCTCAAGAACTATCAAGGGGTGGCTGAACGTGGCGGAGCGTGGGGATGGGGCAGGGAGTTCCCCCGGATTGATGGGCAGATGTCCATCGATAACCAATACCTGCTGACGTGGTTGACCCGGGGATATATCGGGGTAGCGATGTTGTTGCTGTTGATGGCGGATACGTTGTTTACGCTGGGACGGAACTGCTTTGGAACGTCAAGGCGAGAAGATCGTCATTTTGCCTTCTGCCTGCTCGGGATATTTGCGGGGCTCATGCTGACCCTGGGTACGGTGTATCTAGGCGAGCAATCGTATGAGGTGTTTTTTCTGCTGGTGGGCTGGTCTCAAGCTTTGGGGAAGGCTCCTGTTGCCGTTGCAAAGCGACGTGCCGCCCCACAGCGGGACCAATTGCAGGCTTATACCTGAAGCCTGGATCCATTCCGTTAGTAATCAATTTTTATGGTGACTAATGAGGTGTCTGCGCCTCCATAAACAAATTACCTTAAAGCAAAAACGATTTGCTGCAGCCCGCACAATGCCACGAATCTATTCCCATTAGCGGCTGATATTCGACCGCGTTTAGATGAGGATTTTCAGTGTTGGGTGGCCGAAGAAGCGTAAAAACTACACCAGCAAATTTCCTGATCGGGGAGATCTGGCCACAACTGGTGGCGCGATCATGGATGCTCCGAAATTTCAAATGATGATAAAACTCCAATAAAGATAGCCATTAAGTGCGCTATCCATGAATGGCAAGGAACGTGCGTGAGAGTTATTAAATTTACATTTTCAGGGTGCGATTGGCCGGGAAATAAGACTTTGTCCTGGGCCTTTACAAAAGATCGAAGCGTGAGATGATGTATGCGAACTTAAGTAACTTACTTTTCGCACGTCAAGATGCTGTTTGGGCGAATCCAGCCTCTGATGTTGTTCATAGAGGCAACGATCTGTGGGTAGTAACCATAATTCCTAGTAAGCCTGGAGTGCACGTGCGTATTCATGATGTTTCCTTGCAGAATGTAGAACTTCCTTCCGGCGATAAGTCCCGTAATTGTGGCGAAACGAACAGATCGCCGTTCTCTTTTCTTCCTGCGGCACTCTGGCTTGGGATGCTGTCCGCCCTGATGGGATGTGGCAGTGGCTTCGGCCTGCCAGGCGTGGTAACGCCCACTCTAGGATCGGTCGCTCCGAAGCCTGACCCCGTAAATCCTCCCGTAACGACTCCACCAGTCACGACTGCGCCCGTGACGACCCCCCCGGTGACGACTCCCCCTGTGACGACTGCGCCTGTGACGACTGCGCCCGTGACGACTGCGCCCGTGACGACTGCGCCTGTGACGACTGCGCCTGTGACGACTGCGCTGGTGACACCGAACATTACCTTCGCTAATTTTGTCTCGATGGTCTATGGGACAGCGCTTTCTCCTAGTCAGCTGAATGCGACTTCGTAGGCTCCGGGAACCTTTGCCTATAGCCCAGATCTCGGAACCGTGCTAACCGCTGGAGCCAAGCGTATAATCGCCATCTTTACGCCGACCGACAGCAAGACGTACTCTTCCGCGACGAAAATATTCAATGTGACCGTGACGCAAGCAACTCCGGCCATCACCTGGGCGGCCCCGGCCTCTATCGTGTTGGGGACAGTGCTTTCGTCGAGGGAACTCAATGCGACCTCGTCCACCCCTGGTACTTTCACTTACAGCCCAGCTGCGGGCACCGTCCTGACAGCTGGAACCAAACTGTTGACGGTATTGTTCAGTCCGACTGATCGTCAGAATTACACTTTTGCTCTTAAACAGGTCAGCTTGACCGTGACTTCGGTACCTGTTGCGGCTCCGGTCATTAACTGGGCGAGTCCGGCTTCGATCGTCTATGGGGTGGCACTTTCCTCTAGCCAGCTGAATGCGACTTCGTCGGCTTCGGGTACTTTTATCTATAGCCCTGCTGCCGGTAAAATCCTGCCTGTAGGAACGAATCAGTTAAGCGCAACCTTCACTCCGACCGACAGCACGAAGTACTCTTCGGCGACGAAGACGGTCAATCAGACGGTGACGCAGGCGACGCCGGTCATCAACTGGGCGACCCCAGCCTCTATCGTGTCGGGGACAGCACTTTCGTCAAGCCAGTTGAATGCGACCTCGTCGGCTGCGGGGAGCTTTGTATATAGTCCGGCTGCCGGAACAGTACCGAGTGAGGGAGCCACGCAGTTGAGCGTGACGTTCAAGCCGACGGACAGCCAGAATTACGCTTCTGCTACGAAAACGGTAAGTCTGGCGGTGACTGCGGCATCTGCCTCGACTCCGACGATCACCTGGGCGAAGCCGGCGTCGATCGTCTATGGGACAGCGCTTTCCTTAGGCCAACTGAATGCGACTTCGTCGGCTCCGGGAACCTTTACCTATAAGCCGGCTCCGGGCACAGTCCTGACCGCAGGAACCATGCAGCTGAGCGCCACCTTCACGCCGACCGACAGCACGAAGTACTCTTCGGCGACGAAGACGGTCAATCTGACGGTGACGCAAGCCACTCCGGCCGTCACGTGGGCGACTCCGGCCCCTATCGTGTCGGGAACAGCACTTTCGTCAAGCCAGCTAAATGCGACCTCTTCGGTTCCGGGCAGTTTTGTGTATAGCCCGGCGGCCGGAACGAAACTTTCTGCTGCTGGCTCGGTAGGATTGACTGCGGTGTTCACTCCCACCGATTCGAAGAACTACGTTTCTGTGACCACTGCTGTGAACGAAACGGTCAACTCAAATTCCAACGACGCAACCCCATCCAAACCCGATGGATCCGTTACGGATATTGCGATTGGCAATACTGCGATTCAGACGGGGCTCAAGCGGCTTGGGATGAATATTTCCGGTCAGGACTACTATGATTCGGGCCAGATGCTGAAAAACCTCACGTTCCGCAATCCGGGTTTTGAAGGGCAGATATCGCAGTTCATCCTGCAATGCGTAGCGGGAACTTCGACAAGCTGCGTTGACGGCAACCAATATACGGTGTGGCCCGTCAACTATCTCAAAGGCGCAACGTTTGAGTTTATCTATGGCGCGGCCATTGGCTCGACGGGAGTTGTGACTTCGAGTACCCAGGCATCCGGCAGCAATGGGATCACGATGAGTTTCAATGCGCTCTCGAAGGCTCCGGCAAAGGGCGACGTGGTGATCGTGAAGATGGCGACTCCGGGCAATGCTCAGCAAGGGTGGTGGACGACAACCCAGGGCGGAGCAACGCTCACGACTGAGTTTCAGGATCTCGCTCCTAACTCTCCTGGCAAACAAGCCCTGCGTGTGACAGCAGCAAACTCGGGCCAGTCGGCCAATGTTACTTCCTACTTTGACAGTGTGTCCGGACGAAGCTTTCTCCAACTCAAGGGAGCTTTTCATGTCTCCTTCCGGGCCAAGGGCGTTGGCGGAAACAACCAGGTGAATGTCGTGGTCGAGCGCCTGGCGACTGCGGCAGGCAATGAGTTATTCGCCAACCAGACCATTTCTTTGACCACTGCATGGAAGGATTACTCGTTTGACTTTGCTGCTCAGGAAGATGGCAGCCAGATCGGCCCTGTGGAACTGGCATTCTCTTTCGCCGGTACAAATGCTCTGCTGGATGATGTAACTCTTACGACCGCGGCTGTAAACCCTGCGAATCCGACACCATTTCGGGATGAAGTCGTGAGTACCTTGAAGGATCTTCACCCGGGAGTGCTTCGCTATATGGATAGCGGACTGAACTTCGGGAGTTCCATCGATAACATGATCGCTGTACCTTTCGCGCGCCAGCGCACGAACCACAGCACGCAGGTTACAGATCAGGAGGATGTGCCACTGGGGCTGGCGGAGTTTCTCCGACTCTGTCAGACGGTGGGTGCAGAGCCGTGGTATTCCATGCCGGCAGCCATGTCGCCGGCGGAGATGCAACACCTCATTGAATACCTGGGCGGAAGTGCCTCGACACCTTATGGGGCAATTCGTGCGGCGCTTGGACAAAGCGCCCCATGGACCTCGGTGTTCCCGGTGATCCATCTCGAATTGGGGAACGAACTATGGAATGGCCGCAGTTTTTATGGCGCAACGATTGCCGACCCCATAGCCTATGGGAACCGGACCAGCACAATCTTTGGCGCGGCGCGAAGTTCTGCTTCCTATAGTCCGGGAAATTTCGACCTGGTGATGGGAAGTTGGGCATCGGTTCCGTGGTGGACCAGCACCCAGATGCAGAACAGCTCCGATTACGACACGGTTGCGGTTGCACCCTATCTTTTCAACTCTTTGAACGACACGTCCTCGAATGAAGCGATCTTTGGATCAATGTTCGCGCAGCCGGAGATGGTTGACAGCGTGTCTACGGGGTACATGAATCAGCAGGCAAAGGCTGCGGCTGGAAGTGATGGCGGTAAGCCGGCGCAACTTGCTGTCTATGAGGTGGGCCTGAGTACGGTGAGTGGTTCCGCGTCGCAGAGCCAGATCAATTCAATCGTTCCTTCCGTGGGAGCCGGCCTGACCGTGGTAGAGCATATGCTCATCATGATGCGGGATCTGGGGATCAAGATGCAGGCGGAGTTTACCCTTCCGGGTCTTTTCAATCCGTTCGGCAGCAATGAGACGACTCCCCTGTGGGGCTCCGTGATTGATATGGGAGGACCGACTAACCTGAAGCGGCCGAATTTCCTAGCGCAGCAACTGGCGAATACCGCCATTCTGCCGACGATGCTGGCTACAACGGTGACGGGAAAGAATCCAACCTGGAACCAGGCGCTGAGTACGAACGATGACATCGTGCTGAACGGCGCACATTTTCTGCAGAGTTTTGCGTTCAGTGAGGGGACGACCAGAACCTTGATCGTCGTCAACCTTAGCCGGACGGACGCGCTACCGATAACGATCTCGGGAGCGAGTGCTCCATCGGGTACGGTCAATGTCGGCACGTATACCTCAGCGAACCTGACCGATACGAATGAGGTGAAGAACACCGTGGGCCTGACGAGTTCCACTTTGAGCAACTTCAAAGCCGGCCAGGTCTACAGCACGCCTCCGTTCTCGATGACGGTATTGAGCTGGCAGGCTAGCCAATAGATTTGCCGCAGCAGGCTAGATTACGTTTCTGGCTGCATGATGACTTGTCGAGGCTCTGGGCTTTCCCGGGACAGAGCCTCGGTTTTCTTTTTAATTTTGAGGGCTTTGTAGCGCGAATCCCAGATGGGTACGGGGTCAATCACGATCGTGCACCTGGTGAGCAAACTCCAGCATGGACTTTCGCTCTCCGGATAAATCGCGCATTAGTCCGTTCGTGGGCACCGAGGTGACCTGCCAGATTAAAGAATAGGTAACAGTGGGCTGAAGAACTCGGTAACTGAATACCTGCCTATCGGGTTGGGATTTTTGTTTTCAGATCCGAGTAGATTGCAGAGTCCGAGATAGCATAGAGTTGTGAGTTCCGAGATTATTTCAGTTGAAGAAGCGTCCGAACTCAAGAGACTGGAATCAAGAGCTGTCAACGCGTCCGTCTGGACCATTATTGAATATGGGTCCAGCATGGCGTTGCGCGTCGCCAACAGCCTTATCCTGACCCGACTTCTGCTTCCTAGCTATTTCGGTGAGATCACGCTGGTATCCACGCTGATCGTGGGCATCAGTCTGCTCTCCGATATTGGCCTCGCGCCTAGTGTCATCCAATCAGCGCGCGGAGATGATCCCGCCTTCCTGAATACGGCATGGACGATTCAGGTGATGCGAGGAATCGGACTTTGGGTCATTGCGCTGGCAATCAGCTGGCCGGTAGCGATTTTTTACCATGATCCGAAGTTGCGTTTTGTACTGCCGGTGTTGGCCATTTATACAATTTTGAATGGCTTCAACAGTACCAACCTGCTTACCCTCTCCCGGCATCTCGGAGTGCGCCGGCTCTTCGCGATCGACTTCAGCACGCAGGTGATTGCGCTACTTGTGACGGTAAGCTGGGCTTACTTCTGGCCCTCCGTATGGGCGATCGTGGGCGGCAATATGGCGTCGAATCTTTACCGGCTGTGTATCAGTCACAGCCGCCTGATTACGCCGGGGATTCGCAACAAGTTTTTATGGGACAAGGATTCTGTCCATAGCATTGTGCACTTCGGCAAGTGGATCTTTGTGGGCACAGCTTTTTTCTTTTTCGCCTCACAGGCGGATCGCCTGATTCTGGGGCGTCTGTTGAGTCTTTCGATGCTGGGTATTTATGGGATTGCTTATGCGCTCTCCGACATCCCGCGAAGCGTTCTTTTAGCGCTGTCTTCGAAGGTCGGATATCCGTTTGTGTCTAAGATCATTCATCTGCCGATGAGTGTGTTTCGCAGCAAATTCTTGCAATATCGCTTCTATGCCCTGATTATTGGGGCCGTGGTGCTAACGCCGATGGTGGTTTGGGGCAACGAGATCATCTTTCATCTCTATGACCATCGCTACCACGAGGCCGCCTGGATGATCCCGATTCTTGCCGCAGGGCTTTGGCACACAATGCTTTATTCGACGACGAGCATGGTGCTGTTTTCCCTGGGAAAGACGAAGTACAACGCAGTAGGAAATGCTGCTTATGGGGTCGCCATGGTGACGGGAATACCCATAGCATTTCATTTTTTCGGACTTCCCGGAGCGGTGGTCGCAGTAGCTGCCGGGGACTTCCCACTGTATGTGGTGACTCAGTTTGGGGCGACACGCGAAGGCGTCAAGCCATTGCGGCAGGACCTGTTGATGACATTCTTTTTCCTTGCGTGTCTGCTGCTTTGTTTTTTCCTACGGCGGGCTCTGTAGGGCTGGTCGTAGTCGGAGCTAGTGGCGTGTATTCCCAGATGTATCCCACTTGAAGACGTTCATGGAGAAGGGCGGAAGAGAGTATGGGGCCTTCGGTTGGAAGTTGTCCAGACTCTTCTTTGTAATCGTCACATTCTCTTTCAGCTCATTCGTGTCCGTGATCTTTGCTGCGGTGAGTTGGCTGAAGGCAACGGATCCGGCCGGCGCGTTTGGCCCGGAGAAGGTGATGGGAAGGGCCCTGTCGCGGCTGAGGTTGAAGACGATCAAGCTGTGATGGATACCGTCAGCAAAGGCGAACGTCTGCAGGAGGTGCGCGTGATCCAGGCTAACTTTGTCGTTAGTGCTGAGATTCTGACGCCACGTTGGATTCGCCCCGGTTAGCGTGGTGCCGACCATGTTCGGCAAAATAGCTTCGTTTGCAAGCTGCTCGGCCAGGAACTGGGGACGCCGCAGGTTGGTATTGCCCCCCATATCGACGACGATTCCCCATAGCGGAATCGATAGGCTGCTTCCCGGGGAGTTGGGGTTTTTGAAGCCATTGCTGTACTGTGACAAGCCGAAAACAGCCTGAGTGGTAACTCCCAGATCCCGCATCATCAACAGCATGTGATCTGCAAGGGCGAGTCCCGCGCCGAGGGAAGGAATGACACTATCCAGCGCCGCTTGAGGCACTGAACCCTGTGTGGTACTCAGATTGACTTCATAGATGGCAAGTTTGGCAGGAGGGGAGCCCTCCCGGGCAGCCTTCAATTGTTGCGCCATGAATCCTGAAGGCAAACTATCGATCATCTCGGGTTCAGCGAACATGGGGCCGAAGATGGCTTCGTTGGAGCTGGCATCGTTGAACTCATTGAACAGATAAGGCGCCACGGCGACGCTATCGTAGTGGGCGCTGTTTGACAATTGCTCTTTCGTCCACCAGGGCACGACGGCCCAACTGCCAAGGATGAGGTCGAACTTTGCAGGGTTGTAGGATGTGGAACTTCGGGCCGCGGCGTAGACGTCTGAAGCGCGCTGGCCAAAGGCAGCGGCATCGTAGATGGACGCCCCATAGAAGCTCAAACCATTCCATTGCTCGTTGCCGAGTTCCAGATGAATGATAGGAAAGACGGAGGTCCAGGGTGCGGATTGTCCACTGGCGGCACGCTTTGCGCCATAGGGAGTGGTGGGCGATCCCGCAAGATACTCGATAAGGTTTTTAGCCTCCTGGGGGGATGTGCCGGCAGGCATCGAATACCAAGGCTCCGTGCCAAGGACCTGACAGAGCTGCAAAAAATCATGCAAGCCCATGGGGATGTCTTCCTGCGTTGTGCTCAGCAGACTCGAGCCCGTTCGCTTCCGCGCGAAGGCAGAGGCAAGCATGTTGTCGATGGAACTGCCAAAGCTGGTGCCACTATCCATAGAGCGGAGGACGCCGGGATGGAGGGTGCGGAGCGTCTCGACGACCTCATCGCGAAATGCGGTGTTGTTATTTTTTGAAGGCGGAGCTTCGAGAGCCACATCGTCGAGAAGAATATTAGCTCCACTTACGCTGAATGCAAGATCGACAGGACCGATCATCTTTCCATTCTCGGAGGCGTTGAAGGATAAGCTGTAATCCTTCCATTGCTGCGTGAGGGAAATAGGTCTAGCTCCCAGCAGAGTTTCGTTTCCAATGGATGTGGCAAGCCGACTCACCGAGACCGAGAAAGTGTTGCCGCCGCCAACACTCTTCGCGCGAAAGGTAAGATTATACGGACCCCGCAGTTGGACAAAAGACCTGTCATGCCCGTAGGTATCGAAGTAGGAGTGCAGGGTGGCCGTCTGTCCGGGGCCGGCAGCGGTGATGCGCAGAGCCTGCTTCCCGGGAGTTTTTGGCGAAAGATCAGATGTTTCGGTGGAGAAGGTGGCACCATTCTTTGCTGGGTCTGCCCACCAGCCGGCGATAGGATCTCCGGGCTTGTCGATTCGGACGAGGACAAAGTCTCCGGCAGTGGGATTTCTGCCAGGATTTGCGAAGTTCAAGGTGATACCGAGATTTGGATTGGTTGCGGCGCTTTTCGTACTGGAGAGGACGGTTCCGTGAATGCCTTTGGAGGGACCGGTGATGAACTCAAAGCTCGCGCCCTTGATGAAGTCGGCAGGCCATGTGTCATATTGGTTTCCGTCGGTGCAACTGGTCACGGTGACTCGCTTGCACCGGATGATCGACTGCCAGGTCGCTCCTTCAAAGCCGGGATTGCGGGACACGAGATTGCGGAGCATCTGTCCTGAATCGTAAAAATCCTGCACGCTCAGGTTCACGCCGAGCCGTTTGACGGAGGTTAGTCTCGCGGTGGAGCCGATGGCGATATCGGTTACCGTTCCCTGGGCTGCATTCGCGGCGCCAAGCAAGCCTTTCGCAGAGTGGCAGCCAAGCGTGAGGGGGAATGGCGAGAGGCTGATCGTGAGTAGAATCGCAGGAAAGTAGCGCCGCAGGCAGGCTCGCGGAAGGATCGAACTTCTCGTCCTGGATGACTGTTTCAGCGTGTTGGCAGGATCGCTTTTCAATCGACGGAGCCTTTGTCTTCGACTAGCCTAGTTAGCAGCGTAATTAGGTTGAGGATAACAGTACGTCGTTCCAATGAGATGCATGTTCTGGTTGGCTGCGAGAGAGAAAGAGAGCTATGTGGAGGGGCTCAACCCTCCCCATGAGCTGGAGGATTGTCGCCAATGCCTGATGACTGGCTCCCCGTAACGACGTTACCTTCCTTTGCGGACGATGCGATCCAGGTGTTGCGGCTGACGATAATCTCCAACGATGAGATCTTTCGCGCGCGGATGTCGGTCTTGACTGCCGAGGAGGTAGCTCGTGCGGAGCGGCTACTGAAGGGACGGGTACGCGAGCAGTTTGTGAGCGGGAGATGGTTTTTGCGGACGCTTCTGGGTGAAGCGCTCGGAGTAGCTCCGCGGGAGGTGGCTATCAGAGCGGGCGTTCACGGGAAACTGTACGTGCCGATTGTGGACGGGCGAACCGTGTCGTTCAACATTGCTCATTCGGGGGACACGGTTCTGGTCGCACTCCGCCGGCACGGGACTGTCGGTGTGGATGTGGAATGTCATGGCGCGATGGTCGATGTGATGGAAGTCGCGGAGGCGTCCTTTCATCCCAACGAGGTGAATCGACTCCTGGCCTATACGGATGAGGATCAACGCCGACGGGCTTTCTACCAATACTGGACGCGCAAAGAGGCGGTGGCCAAGGCGGACGGGAGAGGGATGGGCCTGACGTTCTCTTCCTTTGAGATTCCCGCAGAGGTTGCAGGCGAGACGGTGATCCGTGTGAGTGTGAGGCAGGGGGCGGAAGAGCGCGTGTATTGTTTGCACGATCTTCGCATGGGGGGAAAGATGTCGGCTACGGTTGCGGTGGAGGTTCCCTACGGTCCCATCCGTACGCGGCGGTTTGAGACGCGGGCTCGTGAGTGAGATGATGTTCTTTCAAGGTAACTTCGCTCGCCAGCTCATAAAGTTACTTTTGATCACAGTGGTTTAGTGAAAACAATGTTCCAATAAGACTTCATTCTGATAGCATTCGCCTATGTTTACAGGGTTTAGGAATGGTTCACAGGAAGCAACCAATACTTTCGGCTTCTCTGCCGTCGTGGGTACAAAGCTCGCTCTGCGTACGAAAGAGGGGTCTCGATCCACGCGTTTAAAGCTGAGTCCACTTGTCATGCTGTTGTTATTGTCCGCCCCTCTTGCGGCAAGTGCACAGATGGCGGCTCCGGCCGGAGGTATTCAAGCTGACTCTCCCGAGACCTGGCAGGGATTCGATGCGGGAACCGATCAGGAATACCTTCTGGGCCGCGGGGACGTGATTCAAGTCGATGTGATTGGCCGCCCCGAACTGTCTGGGAAGCATATTGTTGGTCCTGACGGGCAGGTAGCGATTCCGTTTGTCGGATCGCTGAAGCTTGCGGATCGATCTCGTGAGCAAGCGGCTGGGGACATCAAGGCCGCACTCAGCAAATATTACGAGAACCTGACCGTAGTGGTGGGCGTCGACCTCTATAACTCGAACCATGTTCTGGTGGTGGGGGCGGTGGCGAAGCCGGGGTTGATTCCGTTTGATCAACCGCCCACGCTGCTTGAGATCATTTCCCGTGCCGGAGTGCCGCAGCAGGTTGCGGGAGTCATTCTGGGCAAACCGGCGGCTATTCCCGAACGCTGTGCGATCTTTCGTGGCAGCAAAAGCGTCATCTGGGTGGATTTACGAAAGCTTGTGGAGAGCGGAAGTCCACTGGCAATGTTGCATCTCAGGCGAGACGATGTTGTCTATGTGCCGTCCGCAGGCGAGCGCTACGTCTCCATGTTTGGCGAGGTGCTTCATCCTGGAATGCTGGAACTGGAAGAAGGTTCCACCTTGACACAGCTTCTGGCTGAGGCTGGCGGCATCGTGACGGACAAGTCTGGCCGCTTGCCGGATATTCAGGTGATCCAGGAGGGAACAGGCAACATTCAGGTCGTGTCCTACAAGGACATCCTGGCCGGAAAAGCCAAGCAGATTAACCTTCGTTCCGGAGACATTGTGTATGTGCCCGAGAGTAAGTTCAGCCGTTTAGGCATGACGCTGACGAAGATCTCGCCATTGATCAGCATTGGGACGGTGGGAGCGCTGCTCGTCAAAAATTAGGCTCCGTGATGTCTGGAAGCCCCATGATGATCAGGGGATACGTCATGGTTTTGCACGAGGCAATAGGGTGTCATGACTGACGAGAGCGGTGCAGGAGCGAAGACTCACGAGATGCCGCTTGTCTCCGTAGTGGTAATTGGCAGGAATGAAGGCCAGCGACTCCAGAGATGTTTGGACTCGATTGCGGGGATGTCTCGCCGCGGCTTTGAGGTCGAGGTAATCTATGTCGACTCCGATTCTACTGATGGGAGCGTCGCACTTGCAGAGGCGGCAAATGCGCGGACGATCGCGCTCAAGCCGACTCGGCCCTCGGCTGCGCTTGGGCGCAATGCGGGATGGAAAGTAGCTCAAGGCTCCTTTGTGCTTTTTCTGGATGGCGATACAGTCCTGCATCCGGAGTTTGTGGCGGATTCGCTCGCTGATCTGTCTAAGGACGAAATAGGGATTGTCTGGGGAAATCTGCGAGAGCTCTATCCTGAACGATCTCTCTACATTCGCGTGCTCGACCTTGATTGGATCTATCCGCCGGGCTATACCTCGTTTTGCGGAGGGAATGCACTCTATCGGCGCAGCATTCTTGAAGCTACGGACGGCTTTGACGATACGCTGGTCGCCGGGGAAGAGCCCGAACTCTGCCAACGGATTACGGCGCTTGGCTATCGCATTCTCCACGCTGATCGGCCTATGGCTGGGCATGATCTTGCGATTACGCGCTGGCAGCAATATTGGAAGCGAAGTACACGTAGCGGACATGCGTATGCAGAGGTGTCGGCACGATTTCGGGGAACGGCTCAACCCTTTTGGGCTTGCGAAGCGCGGAGCAACCGCAACCGGTTTATGCTGTTTTTGGCCTGTTTGGTTGCGGGCGTTGCAGGGTCGGTACTGATCCGAAGCCTGATACCTATTGGATTGTTTTGCCTCTTCATTGCAGCGCTAAGTCTTCGATCGGCTTGGAAAGCGCGCTGGAAGACGAACGACCTCTTCGGACTCGTACTGTATGGATTGCACTCCCATGTGCAGCAGGTTCCGCTCTATATTGGGCAACTCCAATACCAGCGCAGTCAAAAGAAAGGTATTCGGCGGAGCTTGTTCGAATACAAGTGAAGACGCTCCACTTGTTCTATCCGATGACACGATTCTGAAACCAAAGTTCGTTACGGACTCATTGGTGGTCTGGCACGATCACGACTGCCGAAGCTTTTTAAGTCTCGATCGTTGGATGATGCGTACGGACTCGCCAGATATCCAACAGAGTAGCTGCGATCGTGAAGGCTACAGGTCCTACGACTATCCCGGATATCCCGAAGAGCGCGACCCCACCGAGGATTGAAAGAAGAACAGTGACCGTGTGGGCGCGGATGCTGGCGCCGACGAGAATCGGGTAGAGGATGTTGTCGATGAGGCTGACGACACCCCCACCCCACACAGCGAGTAGCACAGCCTTTCCCCAATGACCCGTCAGGCCAAGATAAAGAGCGATGGGCGACCAGATCAGTACGGCACCAACGCCGGGGATCATGGCGAAGGCTGAGGTGGTGAAGGCCCAGAGAATGACCCCCGGAACGCCAAGCACCCAATAAGCGATGCCAGCCAGGATGCCTTGGATGGCTGCGATGGTCAGACGTCCGAGTGCGGTGGCCTTGATGGTGCCATCAACGCGGTCGAGGACTTCCGTGGCTTCGTCGTCGCGAAGGGGGAGGATCGAGCGCGCAAAGCTGAGTGCGATCTCTCGATCTCGAAAGAGAAAGAAGAGGATGAAGAGCATGAAGACGAGTTGCGTGATGACGACGATCGAATGACCGAGGAGCCACAAGAGACGACCACCGAGGAAAGCGGCCGCGGCCTTTATGGTGTCATCAGGGTCGATGGAGTCTGTGAAGGATTGGATTCGCTCAGCGAGAGCGGGATGGTCGGCGATGAAATCGAGCGACTTGGCGTGATAGGCGTCGTGGCGAATGGCATTGACCGTGTGAATGGCCTGCTGGATAATCTCCTGCGCGAGGAAAAAGCAGGGAACAATTATGGCGAGAATGACGATAACAAGTGCAAGCGTTGCGCAGAGATTTCGATTAGTGATTCTGGCGGCGAGCCAGTCGTAGGGACGCTGAAGCGCAACGGCAAGAACCACGGCACCGACGATCGCGGAGAAGAGAGGCTGCAAAATCAAGGCGCAGAGGATGAGGATCGCTGCGGTAAGGAGATAGAGCGTGATCTGGGACCAGCGTGATTCTTCAGGGATAGATAGCACGTGTGTCGGTTTCCTCGTCTAAACAGACTATCGTTCCGCGAGGAAGATGCCCATACCTTAGAATTTCAGAAATGGGCATCGCTGCTAATGCGCCATGGAACTTATGCTTTTCTGCTTCATCTTT
The DNA here is from genome assembly GCA_039922815.1 of Granulicella sp. Lineage (GTDB taxonomy): Bacteria > Acidobacteriota > Terriglobia > Terriglobales > Acidobacteriaceae > Edaphobacter. The sequence goes on along the minus strand of JBDTDX010000204.1, from coordinate 3,340 downwards.
TCGAGGAGGGTCGCTCCGCTGCAGAGTTCTTCAGTGGCCTCCCGGACCATCGTTCAAGGCGTGAAAAGCCGAGATCTCCATCCGTCGACTGACTCCGCCCATGTGCAGGCTGACAACTCCACAGCTACACATGGTGATGGGATCTAATCCTTCCAATGCTGCATGCAAATGATTCTGGTGCCTAAAAAGACGGTGCAGAAGGCAAGAAGCGAATGAGCGCAATGTGATGCTCTTCCAGAGATTTATGCGAATCAGGTAATTATGCCACTGGTCGCGGGTTTGGGTCCAGAGTCGAGTCGGACGAGGCGTAAAGAAGAGACGTACAGTGATGTCAGACAGCATTCTTTGGAGACGACATTTCGTGTGTGCAGTATCTAAATAATTTCACTACAAAAGGTATTCGAAGAAATCCTTTAAAGTGGTCAAGTCTCCGGGATAGACTTTACGTGTCTTCTCTTCTATAAAAGCCATCCTGTTCCTGAAATTCAGAGAAGGGCCAGATTGTTTTTTAATAGAAGTTATTTGGAGGTCCTGTGGCGTCTGTGGAACTCAAGCTTGGTGATATGTTTGACGGCCCGAGTGATCTAATTGTCTTGCCCTGTTCCACCTCGGGCACTATTACTTCCTTCGTTCGCGAAAGATTGATTCACTACCGTATTCCATATCCTACATCTGGGATGAAGCTTGGCGACGTTGTCATACTTCCGTTTGATGGAGGCGAGAATATCGCACAATTTATAGGTTTCGCTGCTTCAGTCGCTAGCAATTCTACGAATGCTACTGCTATAGAACGTATTGGCACGCAACTGGGCAACGTGACGCAAGAACAATCAACGATCCGTAGAGTGGCTGCCCCTTTGCTAGGAGCCGGTGCGGGGGGGCTTCGAAGCGAAGTAGTCGCAAATGCATTGGCCAAGGGATTCAAGAAAAATGCACACAATGACGCGCAGCTTGTACTGCATGTCTTACAGCGGGACGTTTTTGAACGCATTTCATCTTTCTTTACCGAAGCTACTGAAACGAAGGAGGTCCCTGCAACGTTAAAGGGAGAAGAATTTAAAAATTCTGCTCCACCACCAAGAGTCTTCGTTAGCTATTGCCACACTTCACCAGATCACGAAAAGTGGGTCGAATCTCTTGGAGCTTTTTTACGTGAAAATGGTATCGACGCAAGGTTAGATATTTGGCATTTACGACGAGGAATGGATTTACCGCAATTCATGGCCAATGAACTTACTCTTGCTGAGAAAGTAGTTATAGTTTCAGACGAACGCTATGCCGAAAAGGCAGATGGGCGCGTGGGAGGGGTTGGCTGGGAAACGATGCTCATTCAAGGGGATGTAGCCAGATTGCCCACTAACAGTACAAAATATTTTGTGGTCGTCCGAAGTCAAAAGATTGATGCGGGATTGCCGCAATATCTAAAAACAAAGTTTGTCATTCACTGGCCAAATAATATTGAGAACATAGACAACCGCAAGCTTCTTTTACGCGAGTTATACGACGTCATACAAATTCCTGAGTTGGGCAAAAGGCCACTGTATCTCTAATCTCTCTGCACACTCATTGCTATTCGTTTTGCAAGTTCACAGCTCCATGGCGACCTGGGCGGCGGTGCCTGGAAGTTCGGGCTTGGGTTCGGTGGCCAGGTCGAGAATGAGGCGTTCTAATACCAGCAGCTTATTTGCTGGTGACGAACGGAGTTCGAGGTCGGCGCGGGCTACCAGGCGGAGTGCGCGGGTGAGGTCGCGGCGGGATTTGTAGCGGCGGGCCTGCTTGATGAGCTCCTCGGCGGCAAAGGGGGGCATGCGGAAGCCTTGCCAGAGGACCTGCCAGATGGCGCGCGAGTCGCGCACGTTCTTCTCAAGGATGATGAGCATCTGGCGAAAGGTGCGGGCGAGCATGTAGAGATGACCGATCGCGGCATCTTCGCCACCGTCGGAGGCGTTGAGGAGGCCGTGGAGCAGGCGGAGGGCGCGGGTGCGGTCGCGAGAGCTGATGGCGTCGGTGAGCTCGTAAAGAGAGCGCTGCTTGGCGGCGAGAACCATGGTTTCAACGTCACCAAGGGTGATGCGGTTGCGGGCGAGCGGGACGGTTCTTTCGTCCCATCCTTCGTGGTGGGGCTGCGCAGGATGGGGTAGTCCGGAAGCGGAGGTACTTCTTGGGGCGGTGACGTAGAGCAGCAGTTTTTCGAGCTCGCTGGCAATCAGCATCATGTCGGCACCAAGTGCGTCGGCCAACTCGCGGGCAGCTTCTGGATCGATGGCAACGGCGCGGTCGAGGACGGTGGCAGTGATCCAGCGGATGGCATCTGCCTCGTCAACGCGAGCGAGTTCGACGATACCGCAGTGATCGCCAAGGGTCTCGCGGATGCGCTCAAAGCGTTCCTTATCCTGGTAGTCCATCTTGCGGAGATCCATGGGAATGCGGAGGTGGTCCGCGATGAAGAGGAGCAGGGCTTGCGGATTCGGGGAGCGGAAGTAGGAGTCGATCGCGGCGAATTCTTCCTTCTTGCTGCCTCGTCCATAGAGCGACTTGAGGCCGCGGATAAAAAACACCTGAAAGGGTGCCATCAGCGATGGCGTCTGGGCTCGGTCGAGAATTTCGAAGATGCTGGTATCGGCGAGGTCGAGATCATGGAGGCAGAAGTCGCGGAGGTCGGGCGGTACGAGGGCTGCAAGCGCTCCTTTGCGGCAGCGCTCGTAGAGGAAAACTTCATCCCCGACGAGGACATAGCCGGGGCGCAGTGCCGGGGAGGCGATCTCCGCCAGGAAGCGGTCGGACGAGGCGAAGCTGCGAAGGGCTGCCACTAGAAGGACTCCAGCATATCGGAGACGACGGTGTGCGCGAAATCGCGGGCCACGCGACGGACGGCGGCGGAGTCCTCCTGGATGAAGCCGCTCAGATCCTGCGTGGATTGGTACTGCTCACGGTAGCCGAGGGCGTCATTCTGGTAGAGGATGTGGCCGTCGTGTGCGGTCAGCACAACTTTGGCGGTGATGGTGACGAGGTAGCTGGATGTCTGGCTGGTGGACGAGTCGTAGGTGAGCGGCGCAACGGCCTGACTGATGATAGTGCCGCGGAGGACGGCATCTGCGCTGTCGGGATCGCCATTTGTGATGCGGTATTTCGTGCGGGTGTTCAGTTCCCTGATGATGGCCTGGGTGAAGTCCATTTCGGTGTGGTACGCCTGCACCCGCGTCGTGAAGATGGGTACGGAGAGCGTGTGAATGTTCGCTGGCAGATGCGTCGCTGAGCCAACGGCGTGATAGCCGCATCCGGTGAGCCCGAAGAGCAGGAGAACAGTGAGGGGAAAGAGTCGCATCCGCACCTTCATTGT
>JBDTDX010000203.1:0-21455 GCA_039922815.1 Granulicella sp. | reverse complement strand
TCGGCTTCGCGTCTTCGCCCGTTCTAAGCGACGCTGACGAGACAAAGATGAACCCGGGAAAAGCATGAATGCTCTCTGTTGTCGGTAGTTTCGGACGCGGGTTCGACTCCCGCCGCCTCCACCATTTCTACTCTCCAATAAGTTCCGATAGCATCCGTAAGACTTTCTTTTGCTGCGATTTCATTTACAAAGTAGACCGGAAAGTTCCTTAACGATCAAGGTGACCCCAAACAATTTGAGGATACATAAAGGGCTACATCCGCACCTCGCTGCGGGTCATACCCCCAATGGCACTGACTGATGTCTCCATTCGCAAATCAAAGCTGCGCCCAAGCAATTCAAACTTACGGGTGGCGGGGGACTCTTCCTTTTAACACATCCCAATGGTTCGCGAAATACTGGAGAGAGCAGCAATATAGATGAACCGCGAATCTGAATGAGTTTGTCACGTTTAAATCGTCCTAACATTCGTGTCACGGTCTCGCGGGAATTCCCGACCATATTGGCTAACTCTTTATGCGTAAGGGCCGTGGCGAAACGCAATTTCTGCTTCCCTCTTCGGAAAGGGTCTTTGCCGTATGAAGACTCATCCTCAGAGGGTCTGCCCGATCCCTCACACTAGGACAAAAAAGGTTGCCCTTTAAGGCAGCATTGCCTCTCCTTTGCTGCTACGCTTATTGCCGGTCATAGCTCGCTCGAATAGCGATGGTTGGCAGGCGGCAACGCACCCCTGCTTCGTACCGGCCGCATTGCCAGCGGAACTTTCTATTGTTGGATGTGACGGCGGTCACTGACGAGTACGCAGTACGGCTTCAGAATCACCTTGGAGATCATTCCCATGTCGGCTTTCCTACACGGAATATTGAATAGAGGCTTCTCATGAAGTCGCGGAGCTGGAGGCTCGTGTGAATCTTGAATTGCTGCACAGTCTTGCCACGATCACTGGCCCGGATGTCGTGCATGGCGCCACCAGCATTTTTTCACCAGGCGGTACTCCAGCATGGTCGATCTATGGCCTTTCCATGCTGGTCCTCGGCGTCACACTGGTTATCTTCATCATCGTGGCGGGTCTGCTGTTCTACGCGCTGCTTCGATTCCGTCACAGGCCTGATGATATTCATGCTTCTCAGGAACCCGCGCAGATCTATGGCAGCAACCAGATCGAGCTTTCCTGGACAGTAATCCCCACCCTGATTGTGGTGATGCTTTTTCTCGCATCGGCCCGCGTTATCTACTCGACCGAGAATGCAGCGAAGCCAGCATCCGCATTGGATGTTACAGTCATCGGGCATCAATTCTGGTGGGAATACCGGTATCCGAATCAGGGCATTGTGACGGCGAACGAACTGCATGTTCCAGTCAACGATCCAAAGCACCCGACGCCGACCTATCTCACAATGTCTTCGGCCGACACAAATCATAGCTTCTGGATTCCAAGGCTGGCCGGCAAGATGGACGTGATTCCTAACCGCATCAATGTGATGTGGATTGATCCCTCCGAAGCCGGACTCTATCTCGGGCAGTGCGCTCAATATTGCGGTACTCAACATGCAAAGATGCTCTTGCGCGTCTATGCAGATACACCGGGGGAGTTCGCAGCCTGGGTTGCGCATCAGAAACAGCCGGCGGTGCAGGACAGCAGGTTTGCTGAGGGGCGTGCCGTTTTCGAGCACAACGCCTGCATTAGTTGTCACGCGATTTCGGGCACGGTTGCTACGGGACGATTTGGTCCAGATCTTACGCACGTCGGCAGCCGAGACACTCTCGCTTCGGGGGCTGTTCCGAATACCCCAGAGAACATTCGTGCATTTGTGGATGATCCTGCACATTTCAAACCAGGCGCTCTGATGCCTGCCATGCACCTCAACCAACATGATTTGGACGTTGTCACTGCCTATCTCGCTTCGCTGAAGTGAGATTGGAAAGGAATCGAACCTCATGGCAACACAGACCCCGATGCCCGGGATTGTGGACAAAACGTCCGAGACTGCGCCGCATTCCACGGTGCTGCAGGTTCTGCACGATTGGCTGACGACGGTAGACCACAAGAAGCTCGGCCTGATGTACATCGGCTATGCGCTCCTCTTCCTCGTGGTCGGCGGCATTGAGGCGATCCTCATGCGCATTCAGCTTGCCATCCCCAACAACCATTTTGTTTCGCCCCAGGTTTTCAATCGCCTCTTCACGATGCATGGCACGACGATGATCTTCTTCGTCGCCATGCCTATCATGTTTGGGTTCGGCAACTATCTCATCCCGCTGATGATCGGCGCGCGCGATATGGCGTTTCCCAGATTGAACGCTTTCAGCTTCTGGGCCTCATCTTTTGGTGGCTTGCTTCTGTATTACAGCTTCCTGGGAGGAAGTGGTCTTTATGGCGCTGGCACTGCCCCGGATGTAGGGTGGTGGGCTTATGCGCCACTCACTGCAAAAGCCTTCTCCCCTGGACATAGCACGGATTACTGGACCCTGGCCATCCTGTTGAGCGGGATTGGCAGCGTCGGTGCCGCGCTCAACATTGTATCGACCGCTATCTGCATGCGCTGTCCGGGTATGAAGCTGACCCGAATGCCCCTTCTCGTCTGGCTATATCTTGTGATGTCGGGGATGATCTTTGTGACGATCAGCCCTCTCACTGCTTCGCAGATCATGCTCATGTTCGATCGATACCTCGGATCGCATTTTTTCGACACTCAGGCTGGTGGCTCTGCTGTGTTGTGGATGCACTTTTTCTGGATCTTCGGCCATCCGGAGGTCTACGTTCTCATCCTTCCGGCATTCGCTTTCATGAACGAAATTATTCCTGTGTTTTCCCGAAAGGCAATCTTCGGATATCCAGCAATGGTCGCCGCTTCGGTGGGTATCGGGTTTGTGAGTTTGAGTGTCTGGGCGCACCACATGTATACGGTCGGGATGGGGTCGGCAGCCAACACCTTTTTCGTGTTGACCACCATGACCGTAGGCATCTTCACAGGCATCAAGATCTTCAACTGGATTGCCACGATATGGGGAGGGAAAGTTCATTTCACTACTTCCATGATGTTTGCGATAGGCTTTCTCTTTCAATTTCTTGCTGCGGGTCTCACGGGCATCATGCTCGCAGCAGCACCTTTCGACTGGCAGCTTGGCAACTCCTATTTTGTGGTTGCCCATTTCCACTACGTTATTGTTGGCGGAATCCTTTTCTCGCTGTTCGCCGCTTTCTACTATTGGTACCCAAAGATGACTGGACGAATGTTGAGCGAGAAGCTCGGGAAATGGCATTTCTGGCTCTTCCTGATTGGCTTCCACCTTACGTTCGACCTGATGCACATTCCGGGTATCCTCGGCATGCCTCGCCGCATTTATACCTATGAAGCGGATAGAGGCTGGATGATCTGGAACCTTCTCGTCTCGGGTGGAGCGGTCGTTCAGACGATTGGAACACTGGTCTTCGTGTACAACCTGATTTGGTCGTACTTCAAGGGCCCGATTGCCGGGCCGGACCCATGGGATGCGTGGACCCTTGAATGGTCCACGGACTCACCGCCTCCTTCTTATAACTTTGCCGTTACACCAAGTATCAGCAGCCGTCGTCCACTCTGGGACCTGAAACATCCTGAAGATCCAGACAGCAACTACGAATAGAAAGAAGGAGTCTCCGTGAGTCATACAGCAGTGATCCCGCACACTCCTGCCGAAGAGTGGAAGCTTCCCTCGCGCGGTATTGTGGGTATGCTTTGCCTCATCCTCGCCGAAGCTACCATTTTCATGATCTTCGTCGTCGCGTATGTCTACTACTTAGGGAAAAGCCTGAGTGGTCCCACGCCGCGTGAGGTACTGACTCTTCCCATCTTCATCACGATCTGCCTCCTAAGCAGCAGCTTGACGATGCATTTTGCCGTCGCAGCACTTCATGCGGGCAAGCGTCACGCTTGTTCGTTGTGGCTTGCCTCAACCGTCTTGCTGGGCAGTATCTTCCTCGGTGGAACGGCATTGGAGTGGCATCACCTGATCTATTACGACCACCTGACCATTTCGACGAACCTCTTCGGGTCGACGTTCTACTCACTGGTTGGCCTGCATGGAACCCATGTGATCGTAGGTCTATTCCTGCTTGCTCTCGCCCTGATCTTTTCTTTACAGGGCAACTTGACGACGAAACACACCGAACGACTGGAAGTGCTCTCGCTGTATTGGCATTTTGTGGATGCAGTGTGGGTGGTAGTGTTCCTGGTGGTCTACGTTCTTGGACGGTAGCCCAAATCTTCGGAGAATTCCGAATGGAGCAGCAAATGAATAGCGATCAAGAGTACGGCACAGACAGTATCGTTCGGCTTCCTTCGCCAACGGTGTGGCCTATGGTCCTTGCGCTGGGGCTCGCGCTGATGTGTGCTGCCCTGGTCACCAATATGGTCATCGGTCTGCTTGGGCTGATCCTCTTTGTGTGGAGCGGCGTCGGTTGGTTTCTCCAGGTGCTGCCTCACGAACAGCATGTTGACATTCCTGTGCACACGGTAGAGATCCAGATAGCCAGTTCGCGCCGATCGATCGATAGGCTTCCAATGAGCGACATGCATCGCAAGATGCTGCCGCTCGAAACATTCCATATCAGTACGGGAGTCAAGGGAGGTATTGCGGGCGGAGCGGCCATGCTCCTTCCCGCAGCGCTGTTCAGCTTGATTCGATATCACAGCATCTGGTATGCGGCAAACCTGCTCGCCGCTGGCGGATTCGTCAAATGGATTGGTGCCAGCGATGCGTTCCTCAGCCAGTTTCACCTACAGGGATTTCTAGCCGCATTGGCGATTCATGCGCTCATGTCCCTCCTGGTGGGGCTGCTTTACGGTGCCCTGCTGCCCATGTATCCGAAGTACCCCATAGTTACAGCAGGCTTTATGGTGCCGCTCTTGTTCACTGCAATCATGCATTCGGCGCTCGGAGTCATCAGTCCGATCCTGAATGAACGCATCGACTGGTTCTGGTTCGTAGCATCACAGGTTGCGTTCGGTCTGGTCTGCGGATATGTCGTCAATCTCGAGAGCAAGGTGCGCACGCCGCAGTTTCAATCATTGCCGTTCTCGGTTCGTGCAGGCATCCATGGTGGCAGCGGGGTTCCTTCGCCAGACGGTGAATCCGAAGTCGAGGACAAGGGAGATCAGACTCGATGAAGACTGGTTCTATGACCCTCGCGCTGTTCTTCTCAGCCTTGTGTATTGCAGCCGTCGGCTGCAATCACGCTCCAGGGAAGCCAACGCAGAATGCCGAGGCCGCGAGACCGGACGAGGTGCTCGATTTCTCAACACTCTATAAGCAGAACTGCGCGGCGTGTCACGGGGAGCAAGGAAAGGCTGGAATGGCTGTCTCGCTGGCGAATCCGGTCTATCTCGCTGTGAGCGGGGAACAGAATCTTCAGCAGGTAGCGGCTGTGGGCATTCCTGGCACACTGATGCCGCCGTTCGGTCGTAAATCCGGCGGCATGTTGACCGATCGCCAGATAGGAATTCTGGCTCACGGCATCGTTGCGGAATGGGGACAACCTGGAATTCTCACGGGCTCTAAAGTCCCCGGTTATGCGAGCAGTTTGTCAGCAGATGTTGCGCACGGGCAGCAGGCATTCGCGACATTCTGTGCGCGTTGTCATGGCAGTGATGGTGCAGGCATGAAGACAAGTGATGGAAGGCAATCTGGCTCCATCGTCGATCCTGCCTACCTCGCACTGGTAAGTGACCAGAACCTGCGCACGACGATCCTTGCGGGTTTGCCGGAGCAACACATGCCGGACTTCCGCTCCGATCTAACGGGGACCGGAGCGCGGCCCATGACGGACCAGGAGATTACGGATGTGGTGGCCTGGGTGGCTGCGCATCGCACGACAAATCCTGGGCAGCCATACCAGCAGCATCCCTAAGTTTAGAAGGACAAGACCGGAGACAACTATGAGCGAGTTACTGAAATATCCCGGAGAGTCGAAGAACGATTCGCTACCGCCCGAAGCCAAAGCGGCCGCGCACACTCGTCGTGCGTTCCTGTTCAAGCTGTCGATCGCCTTGAATGCCGCCGTTGGAGCGACACTGGCGTTTCCGATTGTGCGCTATCTCGTAGGGTCTGGGCTGCAAAAGAACGCAGATGTGGGATCGTGGATCGGCATCGGTTCGTCCAGTGATTTTCCGATCGGCGAGACCCGGTTGGTTGACTTCAAAAGCCCCGTGAGCAGCTTTGGCGATGGCCAAACCGCGAAGGTGGCCTGCTGGGTTCGGCGCGTGTCTGCTCAGGAGTATCAAGTGTTCGCGATCAATTGCGCTCACATGGGCTGTCCGGTTCGTTGGTTTGCGCAATCCAAGTTATTCCTCTGCCCGTGCCACGGTGGGGCTTATTACGAAGACGGTTCCCGTGCCGCCGGTCCGCCGGAGCGCGGGCTCTTCGAATACAAGACGAAGCTAGAAGGGGAACAGCTCCTGATTCACGCGGGCAACATGCCGACACTCGCCACCCAGGCTTCCTGCACAGGAAAGCCGCTGGTGCAAATTACGCCTTCCGAAAACTCGGCGAGGTCCTAATCATGGCAGGTCTGATACAGCGCTCGAAAATTGCTGGCCTGAAAACCTATGAGTGGGTGGAGCGGCGGCTCGGGCTCATCAAGCCGATGTCAGAAGCTGCGGCGCACCCAACTCCATCGAGCAACGCGAGCTGGATGTACGTTTTCGGAAGTGCCGCGACGGTCCTGCTGATGCTCCAGGTGATGACCGGCATTCTGCTGGCAATGGTCTACTCGCCGACCGCGGATGGAGCGTGGGGAAGCCTGCAGGTTCTTAACCACAACATCGCTCTCGGATGGTATCTGCGAGCCCTGCACGGCTGGGGCTCAGACTTCATGATCGCCATCGTCCTTATCCATCTGGTCCAGGTGTTTCTCTTTGGGGCGTACAAGTTCCCACGGGAATTGACATGGATCGTGGGTGTGCTGCTTCTGCTCCTCACGCTGGGTATGGCCTTCACGGGGCAGGTGCTGCGTTTCGATCAGGACGCATACTGGGGCCTCGGCATTGGAGCATCGATTCTCAGTCGCGTTCCTTTCATCGGCGCGCCTCTTGTGCATGCGATGCTCGGCGGGCCCATCCTCGGCGATGCTACGCTCAAGCGATTTTTTACTCTTCATGTGTTTGTGTTCCCGGGACTTTTGCTGCTTGGTGCGGGCGTCCATATCTGGATGACACTACTGCACGGGGTGAGCGACTGGCCCATGCCGGGGCGCCTGGTCCGTAAGTCGACCTACGAGCGCGAGTACCACGAAATCGTTGAGAAAACCGGTATCCCGTTTGTTCCAGATGCCGCCTGGAAGGACGCCGTGTTCGCGGCCGCAATCATCTTCGCGGTGATGGCCTGCGCGTTCTTCTTCGGACCGTTCGGTCCCGGTGGCCAACCGGATCCGACCATCATCCAGACTGCACCGAAGCCAGATTTTGCCTTCCTGTGGATCTACTCTGTGCTTGCGTTCCTGCCACCATCAATTGAGACACCAGTGATCCTTGTCGTGCCTATTCTGGTGATTGCCGGAATGCTCGTGCTTCCTCTGTTTGCAGGCGAAGGCGAACGTCATTGGACGCGACGCCCCGTTGCAGTGCTCACCGTCTCCGTTATCGCGGTCGTGCTCGGAGTCTTCACGCAGCTCGGTCGATTTACGCCATGGAGTCCAATTATGGATGCGTGGACGAGCGAACCGATTCCCACACACTATCTGCACAACGTCTCTCCGCTCGGACGTCAGGGTGCGTTGGTGTTGCAGAACAAGCAATGCCGCGACTGCCATTCGCTCGACGGAGTGGGTGGCCAGCGTGGACCTGCGCTCGATGCGGTAGCCACGCGGTTGACCGAGGATCAGATGATTCGTCAGGTGCTGCAGGGTGGCGGCAACATGCCAGCTTACGGCAACGCACTGAGCCCTTCCGAGACCAAGGCCCTCGTTACGTTTCTCATGACACTTCGCGGCGATGATGTACGGCCCGCGATCGACGCGTCACGCGATCTTGCCGGTGCAGGACAAGCTCAGCCAACGGAGCGTCCGGGGGCTCAACCTGTCGGAGGGACACATTAACGCATGTCAGATGCCTTCAGTGACATTCTTGCGGATTGGTCGCTGCCGATCTATCTGACTGCTTCAATCGCGCTCACAGCCTTGATCTATGTGCGCGGTTGGTTCGCCATTCGCCAGACTCGCCGGGAACAATTCAGCACCGTTCGATTGCTCTGCTTTCTTTCCGGACTTGCCATCCTCTGGCTGGCGATCGGGTCGCCCATGGATGGCCTGGCGGACGCCTTACTAAGCGCGCACATGGTCGAACACCTTCTGCTGATGTCGGTCGTTCCGCCTTTGCTGCTTTGCGGCTTGCCGCTAGTGCCCATGCTGCGGGGAGTCCCCAAAGTGTGCCGCCGGTTTATCATCGGTCCCCTGGTGCGCACGCGAAGCCTGCGCAAGTTCGAGCATTGGCTGGTGACGCCGATCGTGGCGTGGCTAGCAATGAACATCACTTTTCTGGCGTGGCACCTTCCGCGTGCCTATGATTTTGCATTGGAGCACGAGTTCTGGCATGACATCGAGCACCTCTGCTTCTTTGGCGCTTCCCTTCTATTCTGGTGGGTTATCCTGCGGCCATGGCCGGCCTCCGAACACGACCAAAGCTGGTGGGTGCTGATCTATTTGATTGCAGCTGACGTCGTGAACACCCTGTTGTCCGCGTTTCTCGCGTTCTGCGGCCGGCCTGTATATCGCTTTTACCTGGACAATCCAAATCCCTTCCATGTCTCGCCATTGGAGGATCAGGTTCTTGGCGCTGTCATCATGTGGGTGTTTGGATCGCTGGCATTCCTGATTCCCGCAATGTGGATCTCAATACGTCTGCTGCGACCGGCCGGACTTTGTCGCGGATGGGTCGCCGAAACGTTGAAAAGCTAACGATTCGTGGCTGTGGACGCTTTAGGTAGAAGATGCGCGGGCGGGCGACACAGCGTGACGCCGATGTTGAGCGCAAACAAGCTCACCGCAGCCATCTCCAGACCTGCGGAATACGGCAGGATTTTCCATGCAGGCGACCACAATCCCTCATAGGCCAGCGGTTCTGCCGCGATGCGGAGGAAGCAGCCGCTCGAAAGCAGCAGCAGCGACCAGAACATCAACCGCTTGCTCCACAGAACGCGCATACCGCAGAAGGCTGGCAGAATACGCGGCCCGATCACGAATACCATTCCCGCCGCAAAGCCCACTGTCAATGCGTGGCGACTCGCACCCCAGAATCCTCCTGCTTGATCCAGTGGGACGGCAAGTAGAGAGAGCAGGCACGAGATAAGCAGCCAGCCATAGGCGATCCGAAGGAACGGAACGAAGCTGGGATGGATGTTCAGCAACTTGGGCGGATTTACCGAATGCTCCCAGACTCGCAGTGCATCAATCGCGAGCAGAGCTGCGATAAGAAACGCGACGGCGCCCACGGGTAACCAATTACCGAGTGTCGCAACGATGCCTATGAGGCTGAACGCGTATGCAATTAGTAGAGGGGTCTCATGGGGTTTTTCCAGCCCCGCGAAAACAGGCAACCAGCGCGCATTAAAACCCCAGATCGTTGGGACCAAAATCCCCCATACCGCCAGAACCACAAACTCCTGATCGACAACATGCGGAAGCGCTGGAGAATTTTGCGTCAGCATCTGCCAGAAGGCAAGTCCACAATTTGCAGCCAAGGTGAGTAAGAATACGGCGCTAGCCGCCGCAACGAGGCGCATCCATACCTCAGGCTTCGAGGATGTCTGCGGGCGGTGACGTCGCACCGAGATAAAAAATAGTATAAAGGCCGCAAGCTGAAGCACTGCAGAGACCGGCAACTCCACCTTCCAGTTCCACCCCGTCACGCCGGCTAACCAGCGCAAAGTGACGCCCCCCGTCCACAAAACCCAGACCGTCCAACCGGCTCGAGCTGGAAAGCCGCGCCCGCTCTGCATTTTGGTCAGCGAGTAAAAGCCGATGCCGAGAATGAACGAGCCGATCCAGCCAAAAATCTGCGCCTGCCCATGGGCCTGTAGCCAAGCCTGAGGAAGCATCCCAACCTCGTGTGAGTGGGAGATGCTCACGAGGTTCCACATGCCCAGGAATGTTCCCGGCAGCAACATGAAGAAAATGCCGCTGAGAATAAAAGCCGTAACCAGCCGCTGGCTCTTCTGTTCACCCGCGATGCGGTCGGAGTTCGGGTTGACAAGCGGGAGTAGCGTCGTGGAAGTCATTGGCGTTCCTTTGCGGCAGCCAACACTCTTGGAAAGAGGATGTTGTTTTCCAAGTGTATGTGCTCATGCAGGTCCTGCTCCAGATCTTCGAGTGCTCGGTAAAGAGCGCGATAGGTTGTGCAGGCGTCGTCAGGCAGTTGGTAGTCGTGCGTAATTTCACGCAGAAGACGCAGTTCATTTCCGGTGTGCTCGTGGTCCAGTATCATCCTCGTGACCGGCTGACCAACGCTGCCGAACATCGGCGGCAAAGTCGGAGTTTCCTCCGCCTCCAGTTGCGCTACGTACGGAAACAGGAGGTTCTCTTCACAAAAGAAGTGGTGCGTCAGTTCGCTAGTGACGGATGCCACGGCTGTGCTCACCTGAAAAATCTCGGGATGCCTGTCGCCATGGCGCCGTTCGACCTCGACCGCAAGATCGCTGATCAGGGCAAGCTGCTCACGGCTGAATTTGTGATGTTTCCCAACAATGTGATCGATGAGCTGCGTGGACGGAGCGGTCTGCCAGTCTGTTTCCGTGGAAGCTGAGTCATGGTGCAGCCGTCCCAATTCTTCGAGCACCGGTCCAACGAATTGATCCCGTTCGGCGCAGGCCTCCGCCAGCGTATGCTGTCCGCTGCAACAATAGTTAAGGCTAAATCGTTCCAGCACTGGGATTGCGGTTGGAAATGCTACAGCGATTTCGCATACCGGTGTGTCCGAGGTGATATTCATGATCGAGCCTCCTATCAGTTTAACGATAAGTTCAGGAGGGCGGAAACTCAGTGACATTGGTCACTCGCGCAAACGCCAGTATTTGCCATCTCTTGCGGTGTGAGAAAGCATCCGTGGAGATAGTGCTCTATCCCTTGAGTGACGCATGGAAATATTTGCGAAGGCGGGGTGTTTCGGAACCCAACGGAAAGGCCTTTGCCTGAGCTGGCAAAGCATTCGGCCGAGCCTGGGATCGGAGAAGTTATTGACGCTGTTGTTCGCGGCATTCGATGCCGCTCCGGTTTGAGGGACGTGATGACGAAGTGCTGTCTCTATTGAAGTACATCCGCTGCGATGAGAGCGTCGAGAGCAGAGGTCGAAGCGGCTGCGCCATCTGCCTGTGGCGGTCCTGACCAGCTGCATGAGAATTCATTGTCAGGCACGCGCGCGTGATTCCAGATTGAGTCGGCATTCGACCGAACGAAAGTCAGATACTCATCGCTAGGTGCCGCACGCTGTAAAGCGACCAGATTCCGCACGAAAATACCTTTGAACTGCACTGTATCCGCGCTGCATTTCGGTTCGGTGAGGTCATGCAGCACAAGATTGCTGTCGGTAAGCTTGCGAATAGCCGCATGGGCAATTTGCTGTGCCTTCCCGGTGGGCGCCGGATCCCGAGTTGCTGCGGATAGTTCGGCAAGTCCTCCGATGAGAACGCCCTGATTGTAGGTCCAGGTATTCCTTCCGTTGTTCCTGCATTCGGGCGTCAGACCATCATTGACCAGATTGTCCTGGTTAATCATCCCGGAGTTGTCGAACCAACTCCATTCCCTTTTTGCCCATGACAGATAAGTGACGCGCTTCTTTCCATGTTCCCTATTGGCAAGATGTGCTCCCACGGATAAGAACAATTCGTTGGCGATTGCGTTTTTATAATGGCGATCTTTTTTCCACCAGATGCCACCTCCACACGTATCGTCCCAGCCGCCGGACATGTCATCGAAGATCGACTCCGCCATCTGAAGATACTGTCGCCGGTGAGTGACGTCATACGCCTGTATCCACGCGAGAGCCCACCAACCCTCGTCGTCATAATACTCATTCCGAAAAAGAGGGTGAACTTTTTGCGCATTGGTGAACGTGTTCTGCAACGTGAAGAGGTACTCCGCCGACGGATGCGCAGCAGTGGCATTCCCTAGAACCGTGGCTGTATTCGCGGCGTTCCACCACCCTTCGGTGTTCCAGAGGCCGCGGCTTGTGTCGTAATGATGCATCAGAGCGGTGATCGCAAGCTTTACGCGAGCCGACGCAGAAGGTGATTCCTGGCCGCTGCCCTGTACGACAAACAAGAGGCAGAGCAATACGCCAACGAGAGCATGGCAAAACACTTTGTAAATACGTGAGTAATTTTGCTTCCAAGTACACTCTGTGCACGTATTTTGCGCATCTCCGGTGACGAGGTGGGACATTCGCCTGATTGCGCGAAACGTTGAGTGTCTCATGGGCAACAGCGTATCACTATGCGTAATTAGATCTCTAAGCTGTCAAAACTATCCGCTTTCAGGCGCACTCGGATGATTGTTGCGGGTGTTGCAACAGCTTTGACTCTGGCCGAGAGGGTGTCGAGACAAAAATAAGGCGGGTGTCAGTGATCTGACACCCGCCGGAGGGAAGTTCGTTGGAACGTTAGAACAGAATGCGTCCGCCAACTTGGATGATTCGGTTGCTGCCACCGCTTCCTGTGATCTTTCCGAAGTTGGTGCTGTTCATGGCGGTCGTAGGTGTTCCGAGGTTGGTGAGGTTGAAGACGTTGGAGACTTCACCACGAAGCTGGAAACGAATCTCGCGGTGAAGTGCGAAGTCACGAACGAGCGAAGCATCGACGTTGCGATAACCGGGGCTGGAGAGCTGCGCAGGACGGGTATTTCCAAGCAACCCCAAAGGTCCAACGCCGGGGCAACCAGCGTCTACTCCAGGCCGGCAATAGGCCGTGGTGTCGAACCATTGATTCATCATGGCGACGCGGGAGTGACCGTTGTCGAGAACATGAGGATTTTTTCCGGGTGCGACGCTCGGGCGGTTGTTTCCGTTTCCAGAGAAGTAGTTGTCGTTGCCTGTGGTCACTGTAAAGGGCTGACCGCTGTTGGCCGTCCAAATGCCCGCGACCGTCCAGCCGTTGAGAGCCGTTCTGACGATTCGATCTGCACCGTTGAAATAGTCCGGTTTCCAGACGAAGGACATCGTCATCATGTGACGACGGTCCTGGTCGGAGCGCTGACCATACTCCAGTTGCGGATAGTTCGCGTCGACAAAGGTGCCGTTGAGACCTCCGGTGCTATCGAGGGTGTTGCTCTGCAGAGTCCTGCTCCACGTATAGTAGCCGCGAGCACTGACATGGTGCGTGATACGTTGCTCCACGGTGACCTGTAGACCGTTGTAGTTGGAGTTCTGATTGGAACGGATGATGTAGACGTTGGAGTAGATGGGGCTGGCTGCTGACTGCCCAAACTTTGAGTTAAGAGGCCGACGATTATTGACGGTACTGCTGCTGTTGGCATAAGCACAGGCCTGCGTGAGATCTGTGCAGCTTGGCCCGCTGGTGCCGGCCGCCGTGATGTTGAACTGAGGTCCGTTGATATCGTTATAGAGAGGGGTCTTCCGGTTCAAAGAAGCAACGTAGTTCACACTCACGGCCAGACCCCGACTGAACTGCTGCTGGAAGCCGAAGTTGATCTGGATCGAGTAGGGCCAGCGGTAGTGTGGATCGAACGCAACCACCTGGTTCAAAGGAAGGAACGAGGCAGCGCCGCTGCCTCGAGAGAAGGTCAGGCCGGGGTAGGGATTGGAGCCGGTTGGGAATTCTGTCGGATCGCCAGTGTAGGGATGGGTAAGAGAGACAACCTTGCTGTAAGTATTCCGCACAGCATAGGGAGGGAAGTTGGACGGGAACTCCCACTGATTGCCGGCGATACCGCCAAAGAAGAGACCTGCGGCACCGTGGAAGACAGTCTTGCCGGTTCCGTAGGGATCGTAGGAAAACCCGACGCGGGGAGAGGCGTGATTGTTCGGCGTAAAGACTCCGCCCTCAGGTACTCCCGGGTCGCCCGGAAAGAGCATGCCGATCGGAGCCAGCTGTGGTCCAGTCTTTCCAATGATGGACACATTGGAAAACGCATGGGATTGCTGCCCCGGAATAAAGTTGGTTTGACGACGGAGCGTGTCCGTCGGGGCCTGCTGCCAGTCATATCGAATGCCGAGGTTGAAAGTCAGATTGGGCAGAATGCGCCAGTCGTCCTGCACAAAGAGACCGTAGTTGAAATAGTTGGCGTTCGCGTACTCGCCTGTGTCCTGCGCCATGCTCACCGGGGTTCCGGCCAGAAAATCCGAGAGACCGTTCGTGGTGCGCGCGCTGCTGGGCCCGTTCGTGGTGGAGAAGGTAAAG
Source organism: Granulicella sp. (assembly GCA_039922815.1). Lineage (GTDB taxonomy): Bacteria > Acidobacteriota > Terriglobia > Terriglobales > Acidobacteriaceae > Edaphobacter. The sequence goes on along the minus strand of JBDTDX010000203.1, from coordinate 7,073 downwards.
ACACCGTAGTTGCTGAGTGAAGTGAGCTGGAAGTCTTTTTCCAGACCTGCTTCGCCACCCACATAAATGGAATGCCTGCCGCGCGTCGTGGTGAGTACGTCGCGAATGCCGTAGAGATTAGTGCCTGCCTTGGGACCGGTGATGGCCTGAGCGAGGGTAAAGCCTTCCACGCCGCCGATGCTGATCTGGGAGCGCGATGGCGTTCCAACAACGCCGAAGTCCGAACCGAAGTCCGCCAGCGTGCTGTTGTTCGGGACGGGAATACGTCCGCCGTTCTGGCGCGTGTAGTTGACCCAGAACTGGTTTACTGTGCGTGAGCTGATACTCCAGACGTCACTGACGTTGGCATTCTGTTGTTTGTTTGCGTATTTGGAGTAGGACCAGGCTTGTGTAAAGCCACCAAGGTTCTGGCGCACCTTATAGTTCAGCAAGAAATAGCTCAGTGTCAGGCGGTGCGATTTCGTCACCTGGTGGTCGGTTTTGATGAGGTACTCTTCGTTCTGCTCCGGTAGCGGAGATCGCGACCGATAGGTGTACTGGGTATCTCCAAATACAGCTGGCTGTCTCGTGGGAAGATTTTTTACGAGGTAATTGAGAATGTTGACTGCGGTCGGATCGACGGAAGGCAAGGTGTTATTTGCATAGGGCATTCGAGTGACCGGGTTGCAGACCAGGAAGTGAACCGCAGTATTCGCAGCAGCAGTCGGGGCGGTGGTACAGCTAGCCTGCTCTGCCGCGGTGGGAGTGTTCTCTGAGAAGTTACCAGCAATCTGAGCAGCACTTGGCAAGCTTCCCGTGTAGTTGCCGTATTGAATGAAGCGATATCCCGCGAAGCTGCCGAAGAAGAAATCTTTGTCATGGCGGATAGGGCCGCCTATCGTGGCGCCAAAGCGGTGCTGGTTGTATGGATTCTTCGTGGCGCCTGCACCGGAGTTGTGAGCGATGGCGTTGAAGTTGCGGTCGCGAAAGAATTCGAATGCCGAACCGTGGAACTTATTGGTACCGCTCTTGGTGATGACGCTGACAACTGCTGCAGAGTAGCGTCCCACCTGGGCACCGAAGTTGTTGGTGACGACGTTGAATTGGCTAACAGCGTCAGGGTTTGGCACCTGATTGCCGCTGTTGCGCAAGCCGGTCATATTCAAACCGCCGTCGAGATAGTAGGAGACCTGCCCGGCGTAACCGTCGGTCGATCCATTTACGAGTACTTTGATCTCCTGGTAGCCCAGGTTATTGATCGTGGTGACAGACTGCACGCCGGGCACAAGCTGAAGAAGACGGTCGACGTTGCGGTTAACCAGCGGTAGATTGTCGATCTCTACGTTGTCCACGGTACGCCCGAGCGTCGCGCTGCCCAGGTTCACCAGCGGCACATCGGCGGTGACGGTCACGGTCTCGCTGGTTCCACCGGTTTCAAGCGACAGATTCAGCTCGGCGCTCTGCATGACGCTAAGTTTCAAGCCCGAGCGGTCGAGCTCTTTGAAGCCTTGCGACGTGACCTTAACGGTATAGGGACCGACCGGAAGAAACTCCTCCCGGTAACTGCCGTCTCCCTTGGTCGTTGCCGTCCGAACAAAGTTCGTATCCGTCTGGGTGAGCGTTACCGTCGCACCGGGTATCACGGCTCCGGATGGGTCGGTGACAGCACCGAACAATGTGGCCGTGCTCAACTGAGCAACAGCGCTGACGGTGGCCAAGGTGGTCACCAGAAGGGCGAGGAATACTTTTCGTAGGGTAGACGTTGCGTACATAAGGCTGACTCTCCTAAAAGTGGTGCGAGCTACTGGTGAAGATCGGAGCGTTTTTCCTAACAGCTTTTTAATATCTAGGCTCTCTTCCGTCTATGAAAACGTAATGAGGCCTTAGTCCTCTGCAGGATACTGCTCCCGACAAAAATCGAGGAGCGCAAAGTGTACTGTTGTAGAGCGAAGAAATATTCGCTGAAATTCGGCAATTGGAGCAAGTGACTCGCCGTTTGCCCCAAAGGGTAAAAGCCGTAAGCTACTTATTTGCATTGATTTACGGCGAATGCTTCCGAGACGTTATAAACGGTAACAGACTCAGATTTCGCGGTCGAGTATGATTTCATCATTCATGATGAGCATCGATGAGACGCGCGCAGCATGGAGACCTCAAACAGAATCTGACCGGGAACTCGTTCGGCAGGAACTGGCGACTATTCTGGAGAGCCCCCACTTCCGGAATAGCAAGCGGTATCCGACGCTGCTCAGTTACGTTGTGGACGAAACCCTTATGGGGCGCGGTGACCGGATCAAAGAAAGAAGTCTTGGGGTTGAGGTCTTCCATCGGCCGGCGGACTACGACTCCAATAACGATACTGTGGTTCGATTCACAGCCGGCGAGGTTCGGAAGAGGCTGACGCTTTACTATCACGAGGCTGGCGCACGCTCCCACGTTCAAATCGTTATGCCTACCGGTTCTTACGTGCCGGAGTTCTACCGCTTGGCGGACGTTGCTGCAACAACCGAAGCCTCGGCTCACGGAAGCGCCCAGGTGATAGCGTCGGATGCTAGCCTGCCCGCTTCCGGGTGTCCCGCGCTTTCGGCTCCTGTAATTCGGTCTAGAATCCCCATGTACCTTGCGCTGGCCGTCGCCGTTGTGTTGGTCGCCACCGCTTTTGTCTTTGCACTTCGTCCTGGGCCGCAGCAGAAGCAAACCGCGCTGGACCGGTTCTGGGATCCTGTTCTGGGGGATCACAAGACACCAGCGCTGATCAGCACCGGGAGTGTCGTTTTCGACGTCAACCGGTTTTCGAAGACGGCTACCGCTGATAAAAACGCCGACTATCCATTCGTATCGATGCAGATGGCCGCGGCAATCGCACGCGTGAGCGGTCTGATCGAACGGCGCGGAGTGGAGCATCAGATTAAATCGTCAGCGTTCAGCACTATTACCGATATGCGGGAACGGCCCTTGATTCTAATAGGGGCCTATAACAACCTTTGGACGCTTCGGCTGCTCAATCCTCTGCGCTTCTATTTTCCGGATGAGCCGGACGAAGCGATTTTGGACAGGGACCACAAAGACGTTCGATGGCAGAGGGACCGGTCTGTACCGTACTCAACCGCCGACGACTACGCCCTAGTAGGACGGTTTCGCGAACCCAGTACCGGCAGCATGGTCGTCTTTACCGCCGGCTTAGGTCGAAATGGTACGGAGGCCGCAGCGCAGTTCATTACCAGCCCTCACTACCTGCAACTTCTGGAGGAGAGCGCTGGACAGAAACTGTCCAATAAAAATATTGAAGTTGTGCTGAAGGTGAACGTAGTGGAAGGCAAGACCGGCGCTCCGTCTATCCAGGCAGTTCATATCTGGTAGCCATCAAGTTCTGACTCTCGGAAGTGAATTTATCGAATCAATTTCTTGTCTGTGCGATGGGATAGCCATGCCATAGATATTCCAGTGCCTCTGACAGTGTTTGTTGCTTGACGGCACGATCGGTGTGACCGGCGTTGCGGGCAAAGACAAACTGATAATGATAGCCCTTGGCAGCTAGCGCTTTCGCCATCCTCTCGTTGGCGACGACCCAGTCGTGCATGCCGTCGCGCATGACATTCGGATTGAAAAGATCCCGGTCTCCCACTTCCATCCAGATGCGCAGCGGCTTAGTCGGACTGTTCGGGATAAGATGCTCATGGAACTCCCATGCACCGTGGGGAGTCTGGGAGTTATAGGGCCACTGCTGGTTTACATACGTGCCGGAGTATGTGAGAACACGGTGGTAGAGCTCCGGGTGATACCACGCCATGATGAACGCGCACGATCCACCAGAGCTACCACCCATGGTGGCTCGGCCTTCGGGATCTTTGGTCAGCTTCACATGATATTGCGCTTCAACGCGAGGCAGCACCTCTGTCTCTACGAATTCGGCATACTTGCCCGACATGGTGTCGTACTCCAAGCCACGTTCGCTGCCTTGGGCATCGCCACTGCCATTGCTGATCGAAATGGCAATCATCGCTGGTACCCGATGCTGCGCAATTAGATTGTCAAGGACCGTGAACAGCGCCCGGTCGGGCCCGTCGGCACCGACAATAAATGGCGCGGCTGTGCCAGGAATGTATTGCTTAGGAACATAAACTGCTACACGGCGCGTATACGGAGCGGGATGACTTGTTGTTACTGCCAACTTACCGGGATCTACGGGATCTGCCGTACCAAAGGTGTTCCCCTCTCGCGCAATGCCAGGATACAGCTTGCTGTCTGCCGAGTTCATCGTGAACTCATAGACCGCTCCTTGTGGCACACCCTCCCGTACAGTCATTTCTGCCGACGGCAGGTGTGTGGGCCCGATAATAAAATTTCCGTCCGCGCTTGCCGGAGCGTTACTGCCGTCGGGTAACTCCTGTGCTTTAACATAGCCGGGTGTGTTCGGGTCACGGGTAGGCGGCATGGGGCGTATCGTAGGTATCGCAGGTGACGATGTCTGCGCCAATGCTGGAGTTACGACAAACATCAAATGAACCAGCGCCATAGTTCCTATGCAGCACATAATTCTGAGTGCAGGATTCACAAGGATACGAACTACGCTAAAAGCCATGCTAATACCTCAGTTTGTTATGCGCTTCATAGAATACATGGGAGTTACAAATAATAGTGTCGAAGAAAATGTAACACTGATAACTAGGTTAGATGACTTCTACTGGCGAATCGTTGAACTTCGGAAGCCGACTGCTTGTCCGCTCACTTGATTTTCAGCAGAAGTCCCAACTAAAAGCACTCGCCAGTTGCTGATGCTTCAAACCCAGAGTAGCGGCTGGCGAATCGGGAAGTTCCGGATAATCTCTTTGTCTGTCGGGTCCGGATTAAGCGTCTTCCAAAGTGCAATGTAGTCCGACTTATGGCACGCAATCCCTGCGAAGAGCAGCCCCGGCGATCGAACCGGCAGAGCATCGAAGTGCTCGACGTCCTTTGCATACGGCCACTTACTCTTATCCTTCAGATAGGGGTATAGAAACTCTGCCGCCTTGCATAGGCCGCGGCCATCAGGCAAAGCAAAGGTGGTTAGATCCGTCCCTTTTCCTTTTAGCGATTGCGCCAACCCGGCCATCACGTCGAAGTTAAAGATGGAGTAGCTATACGGCTTGGTGCGCGTCAACTCCTTTGGGAAAGATCCGTCATTGCCTAGTTGCGTGGGCAATAAATTCTGTACGAACCAAGTTCGTATCTCGTCGCGTGTGCCCTCATCTCCAACGAGACGCGCAAACTCCGAAGCCTGGAGCGCCCAACATGTCGCGTGATTATTCAGCGTGTCGCGTTCCTTCTTCCCTTTCTCGCTGTTCTTCATCCAGCCCAGGTACTCGCGGAACCACTGCTTCACACCTTCCCTCTCGGCAACGGAAAGAGCATCACTTTTGAGAAAGCTCGCCGCCCGGGCTACTTCCACAAGATGCAAGGTGTCGATAATGCCGTAGTTGCGCCCTGTCGAGACACCGTGTACCCCCTGAGAGAATTCGAGGTTAGAGTTCATCCTCGTTTCAGGCGTGACGAACCAGGCTCTCAGGTGATCGCCTGCACGCTTCGCATAGCGCGCTTCCCCAGTCACCAGCCACGCCGCAGTCAGCGCCGGCATGTGGGGAGAGAGATCGATCATCGCCTTGCGATGGTCATTGAAATTCTCGGGATTGCTCTGGCCATCGCGGTTAATATAAGGCCCATCCGGGTCTTTCGGATTAGGCCAGAAATAATCGGCCTGGGAAAAGAAGTCATGGAGGCTGCCGGGGCTCTTGGAAGAACGAAACGAGGTGATCGTCACCGGTTCCAAAGCAAGCGCTTGTTGCCCATTGCGGACGATCCTGGCTCGATCCACATTTGCAACCATTCGATATGCTGACGATCTGGGCTGCGCCCAGCACGCTCGGCTACCCGCCGCTGCCAGAAATGCTCCTGCCCCTGTAGAAAACGTCCTGCGACTTATGGTCATGCTCTTCATCCTAGCTTTGATCTTATTGCGGGTGGGCGATGTCTTCCGAAATTTTCCATGGCACACTCCTACGAAAGCAACAGGAGCCCTTCTTCGTATGCCGACGCGACATCAACCTTGTGCCATAAATTGTTGCAGCTTGTGAAGCTCGCGGGGTAACATTGCTCCACGTCGGCCCTCACATACAAACTCTCAGCATGAGGCAAATCCGTAATGGCGCAAGAGCCGCTTTCGGTTACAAATCGCAGAAGCGAGATTAAAGATACGCTTCAGACGCGTCTGATCTCCGAGCCGCTCAAGAGCAAGATAGACGCTGATCTGTCGCAGCCAGAGGGCGCCGTTGGATCAGCTGCGGTTCCTGCCGCTCCTGCGCTCTATGAAGTCATCATTGAGCTCAACTTGAATAGTCCGAGCGGACGCACCGACGCGCGCAACACTGTTCTCGCGATGCTCCACGAGATTCTAGGCCCCAATGGTCTCGACGCCATTGCACGAAATCGCTCTGATTCGAGTCATCCCTACGTTTTCGCAACACTTTCTGCCATTCAGATCTTCCAACTTGCCAGCCTGGACCGGGAAAAAGCCGTCCTGAACGGGGAGACGTCTCCTGCTGCCAACCCCACAGCCGCGGTGGAGAAAGAACAACTACCTCGTTCTCTCCGGTCTATCTTTCGTATCTGGGAATCGCAAAAGGTTCATCCGCTCACCACCGAATCGATACGGACCATTAAGGCCAACGCGGCGCACAACTCCTTTGGAGCCACGGGAGAAAAGATAGTCTGGGCGGTCCTCGATTCAGGCGTCGATGCAACGCATCCTCATTTTGCGCTCCACGCCAACCTGAAACTTGAAGCGCCGCTAACCGATCGATCCTGCTCTTTTACTTCGACACCGCTCCCCTGGGATCAGGATGCATTCGGTCATGGAACACACGTGGCTGCAATCATCGCCGGGCAGTCTGACGCAGCGAGTGTACCCCAGGCGGCGATCCAAGGATCTGCGGAGAGTGGAGACAGTTCCTATCATCTTGAACCAGTGCCCGGGATCAAAGGAATGGCTCCGTGCACAAAACTTCTAATTCTTCGCGTGCTCGACGATAACGGGGATGGTGATGAAACTGCGCTTATCC
>JBDTDX010000202.1:0-8309 GCA_039922815.1 Granulicella sp. | reverse complement strand
GGTTGATCCAGCGAAACTACAGCAACATCTCGCTGTACGACTACTACTATCTTCGCGACGGTGTCGAGACAGGTGCCAACCGCGAGGTGAAGCTTACCGATTCGGGTCGCACCATGTATGGCGGCGGTGGCATTACGCCAGATGAAAAGATTGACACCCCCAAGTCCAACCATTTTCAGCAGGACCTGCTTCAGCACTACGCCTTCTTCAATTTCACCAAGCACTACCTTGCAAACCATACCGTCGCGAAAGATTTCCAGGTCGACGATGCGATCCTTACGCAGTTCAAGGACTTCCTCAAGTCGAAGGATGTGACGTATACGGATGCCGACATCAATGGTGTGATGGACTGGGTCAAGATGAGTATCAAGAGTTCGCTCTTTACCTCACAGTTTGGCCAGCTTGAAGGTCTGAAGGTGCAGGCGGACTGGGATCCGGAGATCGCCAAGGCAATCACCTTTATCCCTGAGGCGCAGGCGCTTGAAGACCACATCAAAACAAATGTAAAGACAGCAAGTCTGGCTCACTAAGTCACAAGCCAACCATGAAAACGGGCTCCTCGACCATCGAGGAGCCCGTTTCATTTGCGTACTGATGAATGAGATATCTGGAGCGGGAGACCGGGATCGAACCGGCGACATTCAGCTTGGGAAGCTGACGTTCTGCCACTGAACTACTCCCGCTTCGTGAGTAATTATACCCCGCGTCATCAGCACAAATTGCTTCACTCGAATCTGCGCCTTAGCAGACGCGTACTATCGGCAAACCCAGCAACCAGGCTATCTTGGCAAGCTGATCCCCTATGTGTCCTAAGCCGACAGCACAGTGATGCGCCGGTCCCTGAGCGCTCCACGCTTCTACAAACTTCCTTGCCCCGATCGAAAAGCGATAACGACTATTCGTATTCCCTATCTTGAGAATTTCGCCGCCGACGCTCTCCGCTTCAGCTACGAGCAGTTTGAATCCGTGCTCACGATCTTCTACAAGAGAAAGCAGCGTTACCGGACCATGTTGAACAGACATCTCAATCGAGAGGCCGGACCCCACTTTTCCGTGATACACCTGCAGAGGACGGACCCTTATCTTGCCTGAGGCGATTCCGGGATGGCCCGGTCCATCATGTCCCATGAGGACGACATCCGCGTCGAAATCCATGGCATAGTACTCGGTGAAAGAGCCGCCAGCACCAAGCAGGTCCATGATCTTCATCGCGATCACATTCTTCACCTCATACTCTCCAGCCACCGGCACTCCTGAGCCTGTCAGAAGACTGGTACCGAGAATGATGGAGCTTACGGTTTCTTCGTTTTCCGTTAGACCAGTTCCCTTGTAGTAGTAGGCGAGCATTCCCAGAGCGTGCTCGTGAGCCAGTTGATCTAAGGCAATTGCGGTCCGGGCAGCGTTTTCCAGAGCAGTTTGTCCGCAGTCAGGGCCTACCTCGAAGACAGTGCGGATGTCTTCAACTTTTTGCTGTATCGCTTCGATGCCGACCTCTCGGCGGAGCGCCGTCAACTCATCGACTTCAAGCATTTCAAGGTGAGGGCCGAGGCGTCCGGCAACCTGCACCAGGTCCGTACCAACGTCCAGCATCCCGGTGTAATAGTGGCCCATCAGACCGAGACGGCTATGCGCAAGCGCGTGTACCACCTCGCCTGCTCGGAGCCAGTCCTCAATTTCCTGCCAGCAGGCGGGGTCCTTGTGGAGCATCCCCGTCACCTGCTGAAAGGGCAAGCCAAGCCGGATCATTACGTTCGCAATCTCCGGCACAGGACAGGAGTTGCAATGGGCCAGCCACTCCCCCGTCATGACAACGCGGTCGGTCTCCGCATTGAACGTGGCATAGTCAATTGCCGCCGCCGGTTGCAGGTTGAGAAGAATCATGGGAACTTTGCTCCGTCTCAGGATGGGGAGCAAAACGGACGACAGCGAGTAGGTCGTGACGTAGACGAGCAGAAGATCAATGTCTTCGACACGGCAACGGTGCGATGCCGCGATTCCACGTTCGACCGAATCGACCAAGCCGAGATTGCAAATCGTTCGAGAGTTCTTGCTGATCTTCTCGTCGACGAGCGCAAGATATCCCTCCAGGCGTTGCTTCAGCCCTTCAAACTGAGGCCAATAGGCTTCAAGTCCAAGTCCGAGCAACCCAACGCGAAAGACTTGAGGCACGGGGTCGTTCTGATCATTACGCGGCATGGAATCACTCCACTCTAAGACTTTTGCAACGGCCTGCGGGCGAGTGCGGAGCGACGAGGCAACACCAGCTTATAGGGTCCGTGACTCCCCTGAAAATATCCCGCTGCGAAGTGCCGCTCGCAAGCTCTACTTTTCCTGGGTATGACGTGAGACGGCAAATGCCACAGCATCGCTTTAATGTTGGCGATGGACGTCTACATGTTTGTGATGGACATAGCGGCGATCCCTCATCCTCATCTCTCCGCTGAGAACCCGTGCGATTGCCTCCGGGTAGGCGAGGTGCTCCTGTACCAGGATGCGGGCGGAGAGCGCAGCGGCAGTATCTTCGTCATGAACGGGAACAACGCGCTGCAAGATGATAGCGCCATCGTCCACGGCCTCGTTCACAAAATGGACCGTACAGCCTGCGATCTTAACCCCGTAATCGAGGGCCTGTTTCTGCGCGTCGAGCCCGGGAAAGGCCGGCAGCAACGAAGGGTGAACATTGAGGATGCGACCGGGAAAAGCGGCAATAAATTGCGGCGAGATGATACGCATATAGCCGGCAAGACAAACGAGATCGACGTGGTGCTGGTGCAAGCGAGCGATCATCTCTGTGTCATGCTCCACACGATTGCGACTGGCAGAGGGAATGCAGAAGGCAGGCAGGCCAAGCTCTCGCGCTGAGGCGAGGCCAGGAGCGTCTTCTCGGTTCGAGAGAACGACAGAAATCTCCGCTCCAAGAAGACGGTGCTTTTCAATAGCGTCAGCAATGGCCAGGAAGTTCGAGCCACGGCCGGAGAGAAGGATGCCCAGGCGCTTCACACGTTCTCCTTGGGTGAAAGTGACGTTGTGACGAGCTTAATCAGAAGAATCAGGTATAGCTGACCTTGCGTTCGCCACGGATAATGCGCCCGATAAGCGCGTGACGCTCGTTAGCGCGATTGAGAATCGCCTTGACCTTCTTTACCTTCTCGGCGGGAATGACGGCGATAAGGCCGATACCCATGTTGAAGGTGCGAAGCATCTCGTCCCGATCGACGTTCCCAAGTTGCTGGAGATGTTCGAAGAGCGGAGGAGGCGTCCATGCTGCGAGATCGACTTGAGCGCCCATGCCCTTGGGCAGGATGCGGGGCAGGTTCTCCGTAATGCCGCCGCCGGTGATGTGGGCCATGCCGCTCACCACCTCTGCACCCAGTAGCTTGCGGATGATGGCAAGATAACTGCGATGAGTACGCATCAGCGCAGCACCCGTCTTGTCTTTAAGCTCATTGACGTATTGATCCGGGCCATATTTTGCAACGTCGAAGAGCAGTTTGCGAGCGAGGGAATATCCATTCGTATGAAGACCGTTTGAGGGCAAACCAAGCAGCACATCTCCGATTTGAATATTGCTGCCTGTGATGATCTGGTCGCGGTTGACGGCACCGATGATAGTGCCTGCCAGGTCGTACTCGCCAGGCTGGTAGAAGCCGGGCATCTGAGCCGTTTCGCCGCCGATCAGCGCGCAGCCATTGGCACGACAGGCTTCAGAGATACCCTGAACGACGGTCTCGACCACGTTGTCTTCGAGCGCCCCGGTAGCGAGATAGTCTAGAAAAAAAAGTGGCGTTGCACCCTGGACCGCGATGTCATTCACGCAATGGTTGACCAGGTCGGCACCGACCGTGTGGTGGATGCCAAGTTCAAAGGCGACCTTGAGCTTGGTGCCTACGCCGTCGGCCGAAGAGACCAGCACGGGATCGGGGAATTTGGCCAGATCGAGCGCGAAGAGGCCGCCGAAACCGCCAATTTCCGACAAAACATTTTTGTTGAAGGTCTTACGGGCGAGCATCTTGATGCGCTGTTTGGCGCGGTCGCCTGAGGTGATGTCGACGCCTGCGTCAGCATAGCTGATGGGAGCCCGCTTCTTCGCGGCAGTGCCGGCAGCGGCGGCCTTGCTGGCTTTTCCGGAAGCGGAGGGTGACAACGAATGAGATTGAAGGGTAAGGTCGTCGGACAAAAGTGTGTGCTCCATCGTGTGGAAAGAGGTTCAGTTTATCAGGGGCGGAAAAAAGGAACGCTATATCCCTAGTATGCGCGAACGCTGCGCCTCTGTGGGGACAGGACAGGCATCAAATTTTCCGAAGAGGCGATAACGGTTGCGGGCGATCACCCCATAGCCGTATTCCCGCAGTGAACGGGGCACCAGATGAAGGAGACGGGCGACCGTTGGCCAGGGGCCTTTTAGCTGCCGAAGAGCCTCTGCGACCGCATCGGAACGGTAGAAAACCGCCGCGTGGGTGGTCAGGGCGGCTCTGATCAGAACTACGCCCTCAATTGAAGCGGGCATACTTGAAAAGGGCGCAAGAAGCTCCGTTCCAAGCGAGCTTTGCAGGGGCGCAAAACGCAGAATGCCCTCTCGATCGATCCGCAGGAGTAGCTGAACGACGCGATTGCAGAGCGCACACACGCCGTCATAGAGCAGTATCGACCGGCCTGCGACTGCGGAGTATTCGGCGTCCGTCATCTGGGTTTAGTGTACCGGCGGCTGGGCTTCTATACTTGCGCTATATGCCTCGTATCCTGACCCGCTCCCGCCAGTTGCAGCAACGTGCCGAAAGCTTTCTACCCGGAGGCGTGGATTCCCCAGTGCGTGCATTCCGGGCCGTAGGGGGCGATCCTCCGTTTGTGACCCACGCTGCGGGGGCGTATCTATGGGATGCTGATGGCAATCAATATCTGGACTTCTTTGGCTCGTGGGGGCCGATGATCCTGGGACACGCCTTTGCGCCTGTTGTCGAGGCAGTGCGCGAGGCGACAGGCCGCGGAACAAGTTTTGGCGCGTCCATCGCGGCCGAAGCCGATCTGGCCGAACTGGTAACGCGCTGCTTCCCCTCCGTCGAACGGCTGCGCTTTGTAAGCTCCGGGACAGAGGCCTGCATGTCCGCTGTCCGCGTAGCTCGGGGATTCACTGGCCGGAATTTCGTCATCAAATTTGAAGGCTGCTATCACGGCCACTCAGACGCGATGCTCGTGAAGGCAGGCAGCGGTGTCGCAACCTTTGGTATTCCCGGCTCAGCGGGAGTCCCAGCGGAGACGGCGATGCACACGCTGGCGCTCCCCTACAACGATCTGGCAGCGGTGGAGGCGGCGTTTGCTGGGCACCCAGAACAGATTGCGTGCGTGATCGTCGAGCCGGTGGTGGGCAACGCCGGAACCATCGCGCCCGGAGCAGGCTATCTGCAAGGGCTGCGCGAAATTACAGCGCGCCATGGAGCCCTCCTCATTCTGGACGAGGTGATGACCGGCTTTCGGCTGTCGCTGGGTGGCGCACAGCAACTCTACGGAATCAGGCCGGACCTGACGACACTGGGCAAGATTGTTGGCGGCGGATTGCCCTGCGGAGCCTTCGGCGGCCGGGCCGAGGTGATGGAGACGCTGGCTCCCCTGGGGCCGGTCTACCAGGCCGGGACCCTGAGCGGCAATCCTCTGGCGATGGCTGCCGGAATCGCTACGGTGGGGTATCTGCTGGAGCATCCTGAGATTTATGCAAAGCTGGAAAAGACGACAGCGGCAATCGCCGAAGGAGTCGTTGCCATCGCACAGGAGCTTGGCGTTGCCATGACGATGAATCGCGTAGGTTCGATGTTTACGTGGTTCTTCACTGACCGCACCGTTGAGAACTTTGAAGACGCCGCAACCTCCGATACTGCAGCCTTTGCGAGATTTCATCGCGCGATGCTGGATGCTGGCGTCTGGCTGCCACCGAGCCAGTATGAGGCCGCTTTTGTGAGCATGCAGCATGGGGAAGCCGAGGTCGCAGCCACCCTCGAAACAGCTCGACACGCGTTGGCAGGATAGGGTGAAATCCCTCAATCTGATACGGTGGCGATAGCCGAGAGAAACGCAATTCACAAGGAAGCTCTAATGACCGATACCGCAACCCCAAGCCCTTTTCCTCACTGGATGCTCCGTGAAATCCATGAACAGCCTGCGACGTTGGCTGCGACGCTCGATCGCTATGTCGCCGACGGACGCTTTCGCGACGAGACCTGCGCGCCCATGCGGCAATGGCTGCAAGCCACGAAGGCAGAGATTGTGATTGCAGCCAGCGGCTCCAGCCGCCACGCCGGCATGGTAGCGGAGCTGCTGATTGAAGATCGCAGCGGCATCGCCGTAGACGTGGAATATGCCAGCGAGTACAGCTATCGACCCGCCGACGCGCTGAAGAAGGCGGCGGTGCTGGTGGTTTCGCAATCCGGCGAGACAGCCGATACGCTGGCCGCGCTGCGACGTGCGAACAAGGCTGCCTGCCCTACGCTTGCCATCACCAATGTAGCCGCCTCCACGATGGCGCGCGAGGCAACGGCCTCCTTCCCCACCGAGGCTGGCCGTGAGCGCGCCATCCCCGCTACCAAAAGTTTTTCAGCGCAATTGCTGGTGCTCGATCTGCTGGCGCTGCTGGCTGCCGAGTCTCGTGGCACCCTCACCGAAGAAGAACTCGCTGGATATCTCAAAGAACTCGCAGGCCTGCCGCGGCTTCTGGAATCGCAGCTTGCGGGCTGGGAGTCCGCAGTCCGTGAAATTTCGCTCCAGTACCGCGAGGCAACAAGCTTTTTGTTTCTGGGGCGTGGCGTGCATTATCCGATCGCACGCGAAGGCGCGCTGAAGCTGAAGGAGTCGGCATACCTGCACGCGGAAGGCTATCCGAGCGGCGAGTTGAAGCATGGCCCGAACGCGCTCGTTAGCGAAGGCACGCCGCTGGTGATGCTGGCCACGGTGGATTGCAACGATCCGGATTCCGTGCAGCGCTATGAAAAAGTCGTTCAACTGATGCGCGATATGCGCGAGCAGGGAGCAAACATTCTCGCCCTTGCCAACACGGCGGATGACACGGTTGCCTCGCTGGCTACAGCGACGATCTCCGTCGAGCCCACACGCGAGGCATTACTGACAATCTGCGAAATCGTGCCGCTCCAGATGTTTGCGTATTTCATGGCGATTCACAATGGCATCGATGTCGATCACCCACGCAACCTGGTCAAAGCTGTGGTCGAGGAGTAGGAAGGTCATGGCGCTTTATCTTGCCGTCGACGCAGGCGGCACCAAGACCGACTTCGTGCTCGCCGACGAAACCCACGAACTGGGCCGCGTTCGGACAGGCACCATCAAGCGCATGCGCGTCGATGCCGCGACGGCAGAACACAACCTCGATCAGGCGCTGACAGCGTTGAGCGTGGCAACAGGCGTCGCGATGAATGCTATCGTCAGCACCTGTATCGGCACGGCGGGCGAGAGTGTTCCGCTGGTGGCCGACTGGATTCGTGCGGCATTCAAAGCGCGGGTTGGCGGCAAACTGTTGCTGTTGGGCGATGTGGAGATCGCGCTCGATGCAGCCTTTCCCGGCGCGCCAGGTGTCCTCGTCATGGCGGGAACAGGCTCGAATGTCGCCGGGCGTGCGGCTGACGGCAAAGTCATAACGGCTGGTGGCTGGGGACCGGCGCTCGCCGATCAGGGCTCCGGCCATCGCATCGGAGAAGAAGGCTTACGAGCCCTATTTCTTGCGCTCGATGAAGAGCGCCCAAGCCTCATGTTGCAGGCAGTGATGGAGCTCTGGAAGCTGACTTCGCTCACCGATGTAGTCGCCTTCGCGAACCGCTCCCCGGCGCCAGATTTCTCGCAACTTGCGGCGCTGGTTCACACCTGCGCACAGCGGGGCGATGCGGTGGCGCTTTCCGTGCTCCAGGGCGAGGGCAAGGCATTGGCGCACCTGGCCAGCCTCGTCATCCGCCGTCTGCATCGGTCGGCAGCGAATGGCGTATGGATGCCATCGATTGCGTTTACAGGAAGCATCCTTGAGAAAATCGCTCCCTTGCGCCAGGCGATGATCGACGCGCTCCAGCGGGAGTTTCCAGGCCTCGTAACCCTGCCGGGAGTAGTCGATCCTCTGCTAGGCGCGCTATGGCGGGCGCGTACTGCGAACCGCAGCTAAAAGCTACCGGCAAAGATCGCCTTGAGCTTGGCACGGAGGCCCTGTTCTTCACTTGCGCGACGAATCTGGGTGCGGTGCGTGTAAAGCAACATCCCAATGGCGGCGGCATACTCGGGCTTGGCCAACTCCGGCGGCATTCGCGAAAGCGGTACGGGATAAC
>JBDTDX010000201.1:0-2335 GCA_039922815.1 Granulicella sp. | reverse complement strand
GGCAGGCCAACTCGGGAGTTCCCAAGGCTGGCACCTTTGCCGGCCGCGGCGTTCCCGATGTGGCCGGCAATGCCGATCCCGCGACCGGCTACGTGATCCGTGTCGATGGGCAGAACATGGTCATTGGCGGAACAAGCGCAGTCGCCCCCCTCTGGGCTGGCCTTATCGCTGTCGCGAACGCACAAAATAAGAGATCCTCCGGCTTTCTCCAACCCACGATTTATGCCGCCAAGGCCAAGTCCTCTTTCCGTGACATCACCTCAGGCAACAATGATGGCTACAGCGCAAAAGTGGGCTGGGACCCCTGCACCGGCCTCGGCACCCCGATCGGGAGCAAACTCGTAACGCTGTTCGCATCCGCCGCCGCAAAACCGGCACCCAAGAAGATAGCAGCAGCGAAGAAGACACCCGCGAAGAAAGTACCGACCAAGAAGAAGGCTGCAAAGAAATAGTGCCCTGGGTGGCCTCCTTTTTCTACTGAGGAGGCCACCCCTGGCTCGCGTCAACCAATATTCCGACATCGGACCGGGACGAATCGCGGCCACATTACAACCGTCCCTTCCACGGAGTACAATGCTTTGCACAGGAGTCTTCCCCCGAAGGAGACACGCCATGCAACTCAACTACTTTCGAGACATCCCCCTTTTCCTCGGAGTTCTCGCCATCCTGATTGGCCTCATCCGCGGCGGCAGCAGCTTCTCCCCCTGTGCTACCCCCGATGGCGAAAACCCACAATGGTTTTGCCGCGCAGTCCTTAACTTCGTGGGCGCCTGCCTTATCGGATTCGCCATTCTCGGCAACTACACCCCCCACTAAAATGACTCGACCGGGGTATGTCCTGCATAGCTTCTCTTAGGCTTTCTCAGAGAAGGTATGAATTCCGCACTCGAGTTTCTTGCCGCCCCAGCGTCCGCTCCGCGCGTCGGCCCCAGCTTCCGGAATTGCCGTGCAGGGCTCGCATCCAATACTTGTGTAGCCACGGTCATAGAGAGCAAGTTTGGGGATGTGATGCCGCTCCGCATACTCTGTCACCTGCGCCCAGTTCCAGTCAGCAAGCACGCTGATTTTCTTCATCTGCTTACCGGTAGGCAAGCGATGATCTTCCACCTTCTTCAACCCAGCGCGCGTCGGTGACTGCTCGCGGCGCAACCCGGTAAACCACCACGCATACGGCTCGAGCGATCGCATCAGGGGTTCCACCTTGCGTATCCGGCAGCACTCCGTAGGCTGAACAATATACAGTAGGCCAAACTGGGCCTCGTGCTCCTTCAACGTCGTCAGCGGAAGCGCATTGACGAGGTTCAGCCCCCACTCCGCCGTCATCCGGTCGCGATACTCCAGCAACTCCTTGAAGTGATATCCCGTCTCCAGAAAAATCACCGAAACCTGCGGCAGGTGCTTGCGGAGCATGTGGAGCGCGACCATATCTTCCGTCTGGAAGCTGCTCGTCAGGCAAACCGTCCGACCGTCCGCCTCGCTGACGATCTGCTCGACCAGCGCTTCCGCAGTCAGAGTTTCGTAATCTGTAACATTTTCAGTCACATTCACCGCAGCACCTCCAGGGACGCCAGCAACCCTGCCTCGTCCGGCCCTTCTTCCTGAAGAATGCCGCCCGACGCAAACGCCGTGATCGCACGAAGCGTCTCCGCATCCAGGACCCTCGCAGAAATTGCCGTTACGCCAGCCAGTTGCAGCGCTCGCACCACTCCCGCCACACTCGCATCCGGGATTAACGCATCATCGATCACCAGCGCATGAACACCAGTAGCGAGTAGCGTATTCAGCACCCGCTGCGCCAGCTCTTCACGCCCCGGGACCAGCACCAGCGCTGGCCGAGACAGATCCGTAAGCGCGGTAGAGTCACCCTCAGCAATGCCGATCAGCATGGCCGCCCCAACCGTCGCGTTCGTCACCGCGTCGATCAGGATCATCGAACCCATCATGCGGTTCTCGCGATACGCGTCAAAGAAGAGCGGTAGATTGGTTGCGAATTCGATCTCGCCGATCTCGTTCATCTCCAGCTTCTCCGCCGGCCGCTCCGCGAGGGAGCTCACCTCGACCGCATAGCGGATTGCCTGCACGGTCGCGCGCACTGTCCGCGTCGTGTGCTTGGCGATATACGTCCGGCCAGCCACCAGCGGCTCCTCATGCATCCACACCACCATCGCGCGGAAGCGTGTACTCACCTGGGGCAGAGCCTCGCCCGCGGCATCAGCCGCAACCAGCATCTCTCCGCGACTCAAATCGATCTCGTCCTCAAGCTCGACCGTGACGCTCTGCGGAAAAGCTGCCGCCTGAAGCGGCCCATCGTAGGTCACAATGCTGCGTACCGTCG
>JBDTDX010000200.1:0-7043 GCA_039922815.1 Granulicella sp. | reverse complement strand
CAGGTGGCGAGCTTGGTTTTTTCTTTTGCCAGAACATGATTAGCGTTCCCTCCGCATCAGGTAGGCCAGCGCGCCCAGCATGCCGCAAGCCGCCATGAGCATGGGGGCAAAGATCGGCGGGCCATAGAGGATGTTGTAGAGGGGCTTCTTCAGACCGCCGGAACGACGAGCGATGCCGCGCGCGTGATAGTAGGTGCCGACGACTCCATTGAGCATGAGAAGTCCGGAGACGACTGGGAGCAGAGTGTTGGCAACTCGTTTGCTGCGAATGGATGCGAGCGCTGTGAAGACCATCAGTGGTGCGAGGAGCACAGGCGACCACTGTATGCGGAACTTGAAGTTGTCCTTGTAGTGCGAGTACCAGGACTCCGCGCCAACAGCAAAGGTGCCGACGGCGCACACAACGCAGAGATGCTTTTGGAAGCGACCGATGCGTATGTCGTCGCCGAAATGGGGCTTGCGCAGAGACAGTGTAGCTTCTACGGTGCGACTGCGGAGGCCGTGATCCTCTTCGCGTTGCAGGTAGCTCGCGATGACCCCGAGGTAGGCACTCGTGCCGAACAGCAGCGGAGCGAAGAGTGGCGGCCCCATGACGATGTTGGTGATGGGAAGGCGCCAGCCACCTGGCTTGCGAGCGATGCCGCGAATGTGGAAGCCGAAGCCGACCAGACCGTCGATAAGTGTAAGGAAGCTGGTGTAACGCAGAAAACTGGTGGCGAGTGTACGACTGAAAAATGCGCCGATGGCCGCTGCTGTGAGAGCGCCCGACAGGATGACCGGAGTGTACATAACCGGGTTGGAGTAAGAGCCTTTGTAATGCTCATAGGCAACTTCCATACCGCTGACCAGGCTGGTGCCAGCCACCAGAAGAGACATGGAGCGTTGGAAGGTGCCGTGCTGAATGTGGCTGAGTGCGAGTTCAGTTGGCCCACGCAAAGGTGGCGGCAGGGAACGGGCGATCGTTGTGGGACGAGTGTCGGGAAGCATTAGGCTGGGCCTCGCTGGAGTGCCAAGGAGGCGGTAATGTCGGCAGAAATCTTTGCGGGGAGTTCGGCTGCGCTGGAGTCAGTGTCCAGATCGCCGTCGTCCCAGACGATGGGGCGCGTCAATGCTCCGCCCGCGTTCGCAATGAGAATCGGGAAGGCAGCGAAATGGCGGCGCTTTCCGTCGAGGAGAGCGTCCGGGATGAGAATGTCTTCGAGAAGAAGTTTGTTCGCGCCAAGAAGCAGCTTGTGTGCAGCAGATTCGGCCTCTGGATCGGGGTAGCCACCGGTAGAGAGTCCGTCGATGCCCATGCCTTTAGCGTTGCGATCGAGAAGGTACTGTGCACCGTTGCCAGACATGTAAGGCCATGCGGTGAGGAACTCCTTCGTATTGGCGCGCTTCTCTCCCCAGCCAGTTTTAAGCAGCACAAACGTGCCGGGTGTGATGAGTGCTTCATGCTTGCGAAGATCATCCGCGGAGATCGGGTGGGACGGAGCAAGTCCGCGAAGATCAATCGCTACGCATCGCCCGTAGAAGTGGCTCAAAGAAAGCTCGTGGATACAAGGTAGTTGGGGAAGGTAATGAAACGGTGCGTCGACGTGTGAGCCGGAGTGTGTCATGAAGGTGCACCGCTCCACCGTGGCACCATCGACGACAGCGAGTTGCTGGTAGAGAATGGAGTTAGGTGGCTGGCCAGGGAATTGTGGTGCGTTGTTGTAATGCGGTTGAGCGAGGTCGTAAATCATTGGGATTGCTCCGGCTACTTTACTGCGAAGGGTTCGGCGTCCTGCTGTTTGAATTCGATGCCAATACCGGGGCGTGTGAGGTCCGGGTGCATGCAGCCATCGGATTGGGCCGGGCGAAATCCATCGAAGAGCATGGACTCGATGCGGACGTGATCGTGGAAGTACTCAACGTGGCGAAGCGAGCGAGCGGCGCAGGCGAGGTGCATGTGGATGGTTGGACCACAGTGCGCTGAGATGGGAAGTGGGTGAGCGTCGGCAATGGCGGCGGCGTCCATGAAGCCCGTGACGCCGCCGCAGCGAGTGGCGTCAGCCTGGATGACGTCAACAGCTTCAGCGTCGATCATGCGCTTCAGGTAGAGGGTGTTCCATCCGTATTCGCCGGCAGCAATGTCCATGCCCGCGGGAGCGCGGTTACGAAGAAGGTGAAGGCCAGCGAGGTCGTCGGAGGTAACGGGCTCTTCAAACCAGGTGACATTGTTTTCTGCGTGTGCGACTTTGGCAAAGTAGAGGGCTTGCTTGCGAGAGTAAGCGCCATTGGCGTCGATGAAAAGTTCGGCCTTGGGCCCGATAGCTTTGCGGGCGACTGTGATGCGGTGAGGATCCTGGTCTGGATGCGTACCAATCTTCATCTTTACGCGCGGGATGCCTTGATGTATCCAGCCGCTGAGTTGCCGAGTGAGCTGGCTGTCAGTGTATGTGGTGAATCCACCGGAGCCGTAGACGGGGGCGGAAGTGCGAATGGGTCCTAGAAGTGTAGCCAGCGATTGGTTGAGCAGTTTGGCCTTTACATCCCAGAGAGCGATATCAACGGCAGAGAGCGCTGTTGCCGCAATGCCTTCGCTGCCGTAGTTGCGCTGTGAACGGCGCATAGCTGCAAAGATCGCATTGGTTTCGAAGGGATCTTTGCCAATGCAGTGTTCTTCGATGAGTTCGTTCGCGACGGTCGCAGCTGTCTTATGCGCGTAGGTATAGCCGATGCCGACGACATCGTTTGCATAGAGCTCGACGATGACGAGCGTTGTCGAACTCCATGCGATGGTTCCGTCTGCCTCGGGCGCATCCGTGGGGATGGTGTAAGCGCGAGCTGTGCCTGCCTGGATCTTCATGCTCGTTACACAATCTGTCGGACGGTGTCTTTAGCTGCGGTCAGAGCGATCCTGATGCGATTGGGTTCACCCTTGGCCAGGGCCTCAGAGAATTTGAGGGCCTGAGTGGCTGTGATCTTTGCAGGAAGCATCGCGGTGAATTGGTCGACGACACACTCAATGATGACCGGACCGGGCATGGCGAGCGCTTCATCAAATTTTGCACCGGCAGTCTTTGGGTCGTCGATGGTGACTCCATTCGCCCCGACGGCTTTTGCAAGAGCGACGAAGTCGATCGGGAAGAGCTCACATTGGTATTCAGGATTTCCCTGAAAGACCATCTGTTCCCACTTGATCTGGCCGAGCGTGTTGTTCTTGATGATGACAATCTTGATGGGTAATTTGTAGGCGACCGCGGTAATGATTTCGCCCATCAGCATTGTGAACCCGCCGTCGCCGACAACGCCGATGACCTGACGGTCGGGGTAAGCGACCTGCGCGGCGATCGCGTAAGGAAGGCCGCAGGCCATGGTTGCGAGGTTGCCGGAGCAGGAGTGCATCTGCCCCTTCTTGGCCTTCATGTAGCGAGCCCAAACGGTGGTATTAGTGCCAGAGTCGGAAACGATGATCGCGTTTTCTTTTGTGCGTTTAGAAAGCTCCCAGCCTACAACCTGAGGCTTCATCGGCATGGCCGTGGAGGCGCCTTCTTTTTCGATCAACTGGTTCCAAGACTTCATATTCTTCTGCGCTTTCTCGAGGAACTTGCGGTAGCCATTCCGCTTAAGCAATGGCATCAGCAGCGTGAGCGTCTTCTTGGAATCGCCGACGAGGCCGACTTCGACAGGCGCGCGAAGTCCAATACGTTGCGCGTTCGAATCGATCTGAATAAAACGGCAGTCGTCAGGCTTGGGGAGGTACTCCATGTAGGGATAGGACGTGCCCACCATCAGGAGAGTGTCGCACTCTTCGAGTGCATCTTCTGACGGCGCGGTACCGAGCAGGCCTATACCTCCGGTAGTGTACGGTGAGTCGTCTGGCACGCAGCCCTTGCCGAGCAGCGGCTTGATGATCGGGGCTCCGAGGAGCTCTGCAAGTTGTAGAAGCTCCTCGCTGGCATGCAAGGCGCCCTGACCGGCAAGAATCGCGATCCTCTTGCCGTCGTTCAAAATCTTTGCTGCGGCCTGAAGGTCTCTCGCGGCAGGGCAGTTGCCCGAGATGGCTCCCACAGAGGAAGAGTGGTGCGCTATGTTTCGTTCCGACCGTTCTTCCGTGACCGGTTGCTGCTGCACGTCAATCGGTATGGTGATATGTGCGACCTGGCGCTTTTCAATAGCGGAGCGAATGGCCAGGTTCACAACGGATGCCATGTGTGCGCCGCTCATCACGCGGTTGTTGTAGCAGGCGACGTCCATGAACAGCTTGTCCAGTTCCACATCCTGCTGTTGGAAGGTTCCGGCGACATCGTTGAACTGCATGCCGGTGATGGCGAGAACAGGTTGCTGGTCCATCTTGGCGTCGTAGAGGCCGTTGAGCAGATGAATGCCGCCAGGACCCGACGTTGAAAGGCATACGCCAAGCCTGCCGGTAAACTTCGCATACGCACAAGCCATAAAGGCTGCGGACTCTTCGTGGCGAACGTGAATAAAACGTATCTTGTCCTGGGCTTTTCGCAGAGCTTCCATGACGCCGTTAATGCCGTCTCCGGGAAGCCCGAAGATGGTGTCTACCCCCCATGCCACGAGGTGTTTTACAAGTATGTCTGAGGCGTTCATGGATTGCTCCTTGGTCGATCTGCTGCGGGCCGATTATGCGGCCACACAATTCCTAAGACGCAGCGCGACCGCTTCGGGGTGTCTGATCGATCTGGAGTCCAGTCCTGATGAGTGCTCTATTTCAAATGGATCGAGCGGATCGGAGACGCTTTCCTGAGCTGCAATGTATCCGGCCTCGAGTAACTCTTCCCGAGACGATCCACCAGTACTTTCATCACTTAATCGCGTAGATTGAGCGGATTGCGTGCGTTCCAAAGTAACAGTGTAGATAGCCAATGCCGTCTCTACATCGAGTTCGTTCGACTCCGTGAGGGATGAATACTTGACGAAAGCTTTTGTGAAAGTTTTGAAATGCAGTATGATACTTCGAATTTGTAATATAGTATTGATTTACGAAATGGCTAAGAAAAAAATTAATGCGCCTGCACCTTACCGCGCTCATCGCGAGCGTCAGCGACGACGCATTCAGAATGCCGCCAAAATTCTGTTCGACCAGACTGGCATTGACCGCGTCACGATGGCCGAGATCACAGTCGCCAGTGGCGTCCAGGCGTCGACGATTTATCAGTACTTTTCGAGCAAAGACGAGATTGTCTGGGCCATCGCCCGCGATGTGTTAAGAGCGAGCATCTCTAACTCGCAGGTTGTGACCGATGCCGCACCCAATGCACTCGCACGCATTAAAAGGCTGTTCGATAACATGGCCGATGACCTTGTGAAGCACCAAAGCGACGTTCGCTTCATGGCGCAATTCGACGCGATGTACGCTCGCGATTGGCCGACTGAGCGACTCCTCACTCTCGAGTCGCAAATTTATCCTGAAGGCTTCCGCTACTTCAGCGCGCTCGTTCGAGCGGGAATCAAGGACGGATCCCTCCGCTCCGATCTCAAGCCAGATCTGACGATGCAAGCGATCCTCAATGCCGTGGCCGGAGCACAGCGCCGCCTTGCGTCCCTCGGGAGCAAAGTGGAACAGGAGTACGGGCAGCCGATCGATCAGCTATTCCGCGAAACACTTCGAATCATCCTGCTTGGATTGAGTGCGCCAGGCGCTCCGGCAATCATTCCTCAGCTCAAAGCGATAAAAGCACGCAAAAGCGCAACAAAAAGGAAAACACCGTGAACCTACAATTCCGTCACCTGATCGCGTTTGCTGGCATGCTCACCTCGATTGTTCCCACCGCGTTCGCCGCGCCGAAGCCTGAATCGCCTCGGCTTCAACTGAACGCGGACTACGGATGGAGGTTCCTCCTTGGCGATCCCAGCGGAGCAGAGGCTCCATCTTTTGCAGACAGCGCGTGGCGTTCCGTAGACCTTCCGCATGATTGGAGCATTGAGAGCAAGCCAGATAAAGACGCTCCCAGCGGAGCGGGGGAAGGCTTCTTCAAAACCGGGACCGGCTGGTATCGCAAGACCTTCAAAGCCCCGGGCGACTGGAAGGGAAGGCGCATCAGCATCGAGTTCGACGGAGTCTATGAGCACGCGACCGTCTATCTGAACGGTCACAAACTCGGAACCCACGCCTATGGCTACACAGCGTTCAGCTTCGATCTCACCCCGGAGTTGAGTTACTCACGCTCAAACGTGTTGGCGGTTCGTGTCGACAACTCTGCCCAGC
This sequence comes from Granulicella sp., assembly GCA_039922815.1. Taxonomy (GTDB): domain Bacteria; phylum Acidobacteriota; class Terriglobia; order Terriglobales; family Acidobacteriaceae; genus Edaphobacter. The sequence continues at coordinate 838 of JBDTDX010000200.1, read as the reverse complement.
CGAACAGTCGCTGGTATACCGGTTCTGGAATCTACCGGCACGTCCGCGTCGTGGTGACGAATCCCGAACACGTCGCTCTTTGGGGAGACTTCGTCACCACTCCAGAAGCCTCGAACACTGAGGCCAAAGTATTACTCCGCACACGAGTAGCCAACGATTCCGCGAATCAGGAAGACTTGATCGTGGACACCGTACTGCTTGATAAGGCTGGCAACAAAGTTGGCGCTGGACAAACAAAAGTAAGCGTGGCCGCCGGCAGGGACACCGAGGCGAAACAGGAAATCACCGTAACCAATCCTTCTCTCTGGTCGCCTGAATCGCCTGCTCTTTATCGTGCAGTGTCTCAGATTCAGAAGAACGGAAAGCCCGTCGATCAGGTCGAAACATCCTTCGGCATTCGAACCCTCGCCTGGTCAGCAGAAAAAGGCTTTTTGCTGAACGGCAAGTCAATCAAATTCACAGGCGGCAGCGTCCATCACGATAATGGAGCCCTCGGTGCCGCCGCCTTCGATCGCGCAGAGGTACGCAAGGTCGAACTGCTCAAAGCGGCTGGCGACAATGCGGTACGTACGGCTCACAACCCGCCGTCGCCTGCCTTTCTCGATGCATGCGACCGCCTCGGCCTTCTCGTCATGGATGAACCCTTCGACGTGTGGAAGGCGCACAAGGTCAAATTCGATTACGGCAGCGACTTCGACGAGTGGTGGAAGAGAGACATTTCCTCGATGGTCCTTCACGACCGCAATCATCCTTCGATTGTGATCTGGGGCATTGGCAACGAAATTCCTGAACTGGAGGTGGAAGCAGGTGCCAGCATGGGCAAACAACTGGCCGACGA
>JBDTDX010000199.1:0-9708 GCA_039922815.1 Granulicella sp. | reverse complement strand
GTTCGCATTGTTTACAAAGAAAAGCCCGGGACTCTTTCCCGGGCTTTTGTTGTGACTTGCTACGACTCGACCTTGTTGATGGAGATTCGCTACTCGTTGGAACGTGGGTTGCTCCAGCGATAGGCGGGGGGAGGGACCTCCGGGCCAGGCGCGCCCGGAACAGCGACAGCGGCAAAAGCGGCAGGCTGTGGCTGGAAGATTGAACCTGATTGGGGTTGGGTTTTGAGTTTTCCGGCGAACAGATTGGCCACGACTGGCATCACCTTCGTACTCAGGAAGGCGACCACAAATAGCGCCACGATGCCGAAGGTTGAATCCCGGATGATTCCCGAGCCACCACCTTCTGGAGCGCTGTGAAGGAACAGGATCAGCGCGAGCAGTGCGAAGGGAGAGGTGCGCGTATCGCCACAACATGAATCTGTCACCACAAAGAGCACGAACAGAAGGACTGGCAGGAGCGCCAGGATGCCGCCCCATTTAGCCTGGTGGTACATATCGCCCGCGGCACTAAAGGAAACTCCGGTGGTGACATCGGCTTGATCGGTGATAATGCCTACTTCGCGTGCATAGATATTGCCGAAGTTGATGACGGGTTTGCCGGGCCACAAAAAGTGCGGGATGTTGTTTTCAAAGGCAAAGATCAACGGGAGCAACCCAAAAGAGCCCGAATTTTGGGTCGCGTCGATCAGAACATCATCGGGGGCGATCATCTGGAGCCGGTCTGCCAAGCCTTGCGACTTGTCATAGTAGCGAAGCATGATGTTGTCAGATTGGCTGTAGCGCTGTTCATCCAGCTTATAGGCGGCGCGGACCAGGTCGAGATTCGAGAGCAGGATAATGCTTATCTTGAGGCCGTCTCGAAAGCCCACCGTGTCCCCGCGAGCGCCCCGTCCAAACTGGGCATAAGGCACGAGGTAGTAGGAAATAAAGACAGCCGCCATCAGCAGACCGGCAATTTGCGCGACGCTGATTTTGTAGCGCTGAGCCGCGGCAGCGAATACCCAGCATGCAAACGGCTCCAGGATCCCCTGCTTGGAGTAGCCAAGTATTCCACCGGCGAAGATCAGGGCGCCGGAGAGGAAAATTACTGCGTTCATGGCCCGCCGTCCACCGCTCTTTCGGATCTCGTAAGTCACGCCTAGAACCATTGCCAGCGGCAGGAAATTATTGAGTTGGTTGAGAGCGGACAGAAGACTGCCGTTTCCTGCACCGGGTGTACCGAAGGTGTTATAGAGCTGGGAAGCGGCCCCCACCAGAAAACATCCCAGGGATGCCCGGCCCATATCTTCAAGAGAGAGGAAGTTTGGAAACAGGCTTTTCTTGGCCGTGAATCTACGGGCGACGAACGTTGCGGCAAGCATGGCCAGTGCCACGCCTACGTAAACTTCGATTGTCAACGACGGCTGCAAGAGATTGCGCTGGCCGGGTTCCCCGAGCAGCACCTTGTAGCTGATCCCAACGATTACGACCAGAGTTGCGTAAGCGAAGATGTATCCGCCTGACGGCCGGGTCAACCCGCCTGCAAGATTGAACGCGACCGTGGAAATGAGAATAAACACCGTGGAGAGAACGCTGAAAAGTGGCGTCGTCCCATTCGACAACTGGAGCACATTGAGCGCCAGGCAGAAGCCAAACACCGGAAGCAGCGGCAGACGCTCTGGAAAGGGTAAACGCACGGAAGTAGCCCAAGTGTACTGGATTCGCAGGGCCGAAGGAAACCGAACGACGTCTCATCATGCGATACTTGAATTCGTATGTACAAAAGAGTTCTCCTCAAGCTCTCCGGAGAGGCCCTGGCTGCGGGTAAGGGCTTTGGCATCGATGCGGTCTTCATCCACAAGGTCGCTGCCGAGATCGCGGCCGTTCACGCTGCGGGCTGCGAGATCGGCATCGTCGTTGGCGGAGGGAACTTCTTTCGCGGGGTTGCCCAGCAGGCCATCGACATGGACCGTGTGGCGGCCGACCACATGGGCATGCTCTCCACCGTCATTAATGCCGTCGCGCTCCAGGACGCTATTGAGAAGCTTGGACTCTTCTGCCGCGTCATGTCCGCGATTGAGATGCACCAGGTGGCGGAGCCTTATATCCGCAGGCGCGCCATGCGCCACCTCGAAAAGGGCCGCATCGTGATCTTCGCTGCCGGAACCGGGAACCCCTACTTTTCGACCGACACCGCGGCCAGCCTGAGGGCTATGGAGATTCGGGCGGACGTGCTGCTCAAGGCCACCTCCGTCGATGGCATCTATACCGCAGACCCGAAGCTCGATCCGACGGCGACCAAGTTCGAAGAGATTACCTACATGGATGTCCTTCGACTGAATCTTAGAGTAATGGATCAGACGGCTGTATCTCTGTGCAAGGACAATAACCTGCCCACGATCGTCTTCAGCATGAAGACGCCGGGGAACATCGTGCGCGTCGTCAACGGAGAGAAACTCGGCTCGCTCATCACTGCCTGAGATAAGTTTCCGAAAATAAATACACCCGGCCTGTCCGCCCAACAACGACATCCTAAGCTCTTGCGTGTCGATACAGAATACAAACCCCATGTCGACCCTCCAGACCTATATCCGCAAGCCGGCTCTCCCTGCCCTGACCGGCATTCGGACTATTCTTGCGCTGAATATTGTCTTCTTTCACTTCACGCCGCCGCACATGCAGTATTTCTATCCGTTCATCAATAACGGCTTCGTCTTCGTCGGCTTCTTCTTTCTGCTCTCGGGCTTCGTGCTTGCCTACAACTATGCCGACAGGGCGCTGACGCTGAACCCGCGCAGCTTTTGGCTGGCGCGCTTTGCCCGGCTCTATCCGATCTATTTGCTGGCGCTCGCCGTCTCCTTCCAGATGCTTCACGCAGAATGGCACGTACGCAGCCATGCCGAGTTTGTGCAGGGCATTGTGCTGACGCCCGTTCTTCTCCAGGGGTGGGACCCCTCGCTCGCGACCTTCTGGAATACGGTGGGCTGGACGCTCTCCTGCGAACTGCTTCTCTATAGCGCCTTCCCTTGGATCATTCGCGTCTGGGCGGCCCGCTTCACCTGGCTGGAAACGCCGGGACGGCTGATCGTTCTATTTTTTGTGCTGTGGGTTGTGGGCCTCATCCCCCACACGCTGTACATACTGCTCAACCCCGATCATCTGGCTGCGCCGGTCGATCGGTACAGCTACGGTCTCTGGCTGCGTGCTCTCAAATATTCGCCGCCTGCCTATATCTGCATGTTCCTCTGCGGGATTACGCTTGGCAAACTTCAGCTGAAGCTGCAAATTACCGCCCGGCAACGATTTGTCATTGCCGGAGTGGGCGTGGCCCTGGTCGGGATCTTCTTTTACACCTCAGTCTCCCGGGTTCCTTACGTCCTTCTGCACGGCGGCTTGCTGATCCCGCTCTTCGCGACGCTGACGATTGGTCTGAGCGGCGATCATCCCCTCTCCACCGTCTTCGCGTGGCGGCCGCTGTTGTTTGTCGGAGAAACCACCTTTTGTCTCTATATGCTTCACTTCAATACCATCAATCTTTTCAATAGCGTGCACCTGTGGCAGCGCCTTCGCCTGGGCGCGTATGATCCCTGGATCTCTTATGTAACTGTGCTTGTTCTGGCTGGTGCGGCGCATCATCTTGTCGAAAAGCCGGTTCGACGCATGATTCTGGAGCGTTTCTCGGCAAAGCCCTCTACTCAGAGCGTGCTGGCAAGCTAGTGCAGATTTGCTATTGGTGTGGAGGAAGGCGACCGCAGATTCCCTTCGGGAATGACAAACAAAGGAAACCACAGGCCCTACATCAACTGATACTTTGCTCTAAGTACTACCAATAGAAACGCCCCGCGATCGCGGGGCGTTTCTATTGGTAGACGAGGATGAATCTCTACGGGGTTGCGTTCGTTGGTGTGGTGACCGAGGTTGAGGTCAGATGCTGTCCGTTGGCGATGGCGATGATGCCCGTCGGGAATCCGGAAGCTGGGAATGGGGTGTGCTGGATGTTCTTCAACGCGCCATTGTTCGGACTGAGTTGCGCACCTGAGACAGAATTATCGGTCTGGTTTGCCGTGAACAGGTAGATGCCGAGCGCCGGTTCGATGGCAACCCCAACAGGATTGGTCAGGACCGAGGTCGATCCGCTGATCGTAGCAGAAGGCGTACCATTGCCGGGATTGATGGCATAGGCGCTGATGGTGCTCGGGTTGAAGTTGACGACGTACAGGAAGCTGCCGCGAGGATCAATCGTGAGGGCAACCGGGAACTGACCTGTCGTAAATGGCCCGTTCTGCATGGGCGACAACGACCCATTCGCAAGCACCAGATAGCCAATCAACTGGTTCGAGACCTTATCCGTCACATAAACATAACTGGAGAGAGGGTTCTCGGCGATGGCGCTCGGAGACACGCCTGCGGGGTATTGCTGCAGACCATTGGCGCCGAGCGGTGTGACCCCGGGGAGCGGCGTCAGGGAGCCATCCGTCCCCTTTTTAAAGCCGAGGATTTGACCGGCCGGTGAAGAGTTTGCCGGCGTCTCCGCATCGACAACGTAGACAAAGTTATTGAACTTGCTGGCCGTGATCCCGACAGGATTATTGCCGATGTTCACATTCTTCGGGGTGCCGAGCGTCACCTGTTCCTGGCTGTTAGCACCGCTATAGGTAATTGGAAAGATGGAAATTCCTCCCGGTCCAGGCGAAGCGGGCGTGAAGCCGTTCTGATAGGTATAGGCCACATAAAGGAACGAGCCTGTCGAATCTACGGCAGCCGCAACCGGGAAGCTGCCGGAGGTATTGAAGGTCTGCTGTCCGTAGAGCTTTCCGTCCGTTCCGACGGCGTAGGTGCCGACCGTAGAATCGTCATGGTTCAACACGTAGAGAAAGACATTTCCCTTGGGCGAGGTGGAAGAGACCAGCCCGACGGGGTTTCTGCCTGCCGGAATTGGGGAGTCGGCCAGTTGCACAAGCGCTCCGGACTGATAGTCGACTCCGTAGGCGTCGATCAATCCAGGGTTGGCTTTCGAGGTTGTTACGTACACATACGCAACCGTGTAGTCACGGGTGCATGCCGTGAGTCCGAGTCCGAGTGCGAGTGAGACGAGGGAGGCCTTTGCGATACGGCCCGTGTTTTTCAACTTCATGCGCTTTCTTAACTCCGGGGCAAATCGTTTCCGCCCACTGCTGCCCCTGAATCCCAGGGGCGGTTGCCATCTGCTGATCTGAACCAGCTACCCGTTGCGGTAATTACTGGACGTTTCCACTGATTACCAGGCAAGTCGCGTGTCCGGTGGAGGGGAAGGTTGCCCCACGCGCCAGATCGGAAAGCTGCCCGGTTTGCTTGTTGATCTGCTTTCCAGTGACTGTTCCTGCGGTGCCATTCGACGTATACAGATACTGGGAAGTAGGATCTTCGCCCATGCAGACTGGACCTGCACCAATCGAGTACGGGTTCAGGACATCGCCTACCACTGGAGAAAGCTTGCTGGTCGCCGAATCGATCTTGAATGCTGAAACCGTGCTGTTGGCATTATTCGAATTCGTTCCTGACTGATTCAGAATGTAAAGGAACGATCCTGTCGATTCCACGAACCCGAATTGCGGATTGGAGGTCAATGCGAGATTTGGCACTGAGCCGCCGGTCAGGGTATTCAGCGCACAACTGGTGCCTACCTGGTAGGGGAGGATGAGGTTGTTGGCCGCGTCCGTGAAATAAACATTGGCTCCGTTGGTTGCGATCGAGGTCAGCAGCGGCGTGGTAGGCCCGGCAACCTGAATGGTGGAGTTGGTGGTCAGGGTCAACTGGCCGGACGCGCCAACCGAATACGGGAATACCGTGCTGTTGCCCTGGTTGACCGTAAAGAGGCAACCTCCGCCGGTGCTACGCATCATGATCGGCGTTGGTCCCACCTCAAAGTAGGTGAGTTGGTTGCCGGAGGGGTCTTTTACCTGCGCGTTGGTCACGAGACTCAGCCGGCCTGTATCGGCTGCGACGGCGAAAACCGTAATATCGCCATTCAGGTCAGTGACCCCGTTGGTCACCTTTCCATAGGCTGGGGAGAGCTTGTCGAGCACATAGAGGTAGTCGCCCGAGGCGCTCATCTCTGCCCAGACCGGCGTGCAGCCCTGGCTGTTTGCGGTCGATTGCGGCGTCAGCGTACCATCGCCGCCCACGCTCAACACCTGAATATTGCCGACGACCGAGGCCGAGCAGGAGGTGGGGTTGGTCGTCGGTACGCCCTTGTTCACGACATACACGTAGCGGCCGCCCGGCTTGACGACGATCGAGACCGGATTCGTTCCGCCCGAGGTGAAGGGGGAACCAACCGCAGAGGTAAGATTGCCGGTAAAGTTGTCAATCTTGTAGCCAACGATCTGGCCGGACTGCTGACCGGCTGCTGCGTTAGCCTGCGTCCCCAGGACCCACATGTAACCGATCGTGCGTCCACCGCACGACGTCACGCCTAATCCCATTGCTACAGATACTACGAAGGCCATTCCGAACCGGCCAATCCTGCTCAACGTCATGCGTTTCCTTAATCCTCGCCGGCGATCGTACGAACGCCTTCTACTGCGAGCAACTCTGTGGGGATACCAATTCTCCCCTGATTGTAGAAGCGTTCGCGACTTTATGCCACCTTCGGGAGCGTATTCCTTTCGCGCTCCGCGGATTGGCAGCGCTTCTCCTCGAATTCACCAGCAAAAAGCATAAGTTGCCGCGACGTTCCGACGCTGCCTGGATTGGCTGTTGGCTCCCAAAAATAAGGCAATCAGTTCTCAGACACGAAACGGAGTGCGGCTTTCGTGACGCGGGTGAAGGATACTGGAATGACGACCATGACGATGAGCAAACCAAATTCCGTGCCGAGCTTCTTTCCCGGCAAACAATGGCAGCAGGTGCTGGAGCGGGATAGCTCCGCCGACGGGCAGTTCTTCTATGCCGTCAAGTCGACGAAGGTCTACTGCAAGCCCAGTTGCCCAAGCCGGCGGCCTACGCGCAAGAATGTCACCTTCTTTCCGACCCCGGAGGCGGCAGAGGCGGCGGGGTATCGAGCCTGTCTGCGCTGCGAGCCGGATCGGACGACCGCGAAGCCCGATCCGCAGGCTGGCGCAATTGCAGCTGTGACCGACTATCTGAAGAAGCACGCCACTGAGCGGACGAAACTGGCCGAGGTCGCGAAGGCTACGGGCCTTGGACGACTGACGATCCTGCGCGGATTCAAACGCGTTCTGGGAGTGAGTCCAGGGCAGTATGCGAAGGCGCAGCGCATCGACAGCTTCAAAAAGGGGCTGCGGGAGTCGAGCGATACATCGAACGGCAAGACGAGCGTCAAGCGGGTGACGGATGCGATCTATGAGGCTGGCTATGGCTCCTCCAGCAGGCTCTACGAGAAGAGCAACGCCACGCTGGGCATGACGCCGCGCGTGATGCGCGAGGGTGGGGCGGGGCTCGTGATTCGCTATTGCACGGCGTCGAGCCCGCTGGGGCGGATGCTGGTGGCAACGACCGATGTGGGGATATGCAGCATCACCTTCGGCAGGGATGATGCGGAGCTGATTGCGGGGCTTCGCGAGAGCTTCAGCAAGGCGCAGCTGGTTGCGGCAAAGGGCAATACGGGTTGGCTGGCAGAGGCTGTGGCCTTCGTCCTGAGCCAGATGGGAGAGCATCCGCTGGCGGCGAAGTTCCCTCTGGATGTGCGGGCAACGGCGTTCCAGCAGCGAGTGTGGAAGGCGCTACAGGAGATTCCGCGGGGCGAGACGCGCAGCTACTCCGAACTGGCGCAGGCGCTGGGGAAACCGACCGCAGTGCGGGCCGTCGCTGGCGCGTGCGGGGCGAATCCCATTGCCGTGGCTGTGCCCTGCCATCGAGTTGTTGGCAGGGATGGGTCACTGACGGGATATCGGTGGGGCGTGGAGCGGAAGAGGAAGCTGCTTGAGGCGGAGAAGCGCTAATGTAAGCGCCCGAGACTTGGCGCGTTTCTATTGTGTGGTCCGGGACAAACTAAACTGGGTGTTGCACGGATTTTCAATCTTCGAAATATTGCAAGGCGCTTCTGCCTGAAAGGTCCTTGATGGAATTTTTTTCGTCCCGCATCGCACGCCGTACCCTCTTCGTTCTCGTAGGGCTTTGTGTAGCCCTTGAGGCCTGGGCGGCACCTTATGCGATGAATGCGGACGTCATCTCCTACTTCGACCTTGCAGACCTGATCCAAAAGCACCAATGGCATTGGGTGGTGAACGCCTATTGGCATCCCGGTTATCCAGCGCTCCTCTTTCTTACCCGCGCCGTCATGGGGAGTACCGTGTGGACGGAGTTGCAGGCTGCCCGTGTTCTGAATGCCATCATCGCGGGATTACTTTTTCTGGCCGTCAAATTTGCGCTCAATGCTGCCGTTGAACTGAGGACCTCGCTGTGGAGTAAACGCGGGGAGAATAGCGGCTTTGAGGCGATTCCGCGGGAGACCCTCGGCATCTTTGCGGCAGCGGTCACCTTTCTTCTTGTTGCGCGGGATTTGAACCCATCAGCCACGCTACCGGATGCACTGTTGGCGACCCTTCTGGTTTGCGGTACGGGTTTTCTTTTGCGGGTGGCGGCACAAAATAAACTTTGGTCGTATGCAGGATTTGGGCTGGCATTCGGCGCAGCGTTCCTGGTGAAGAGCGTCTCCTTTCCGCTTTTCCTGGTGTCGCTTGTGCTGCTTCCCTTCCTTGCGGGATCTGTGAAGAAGGCTGCCAAAGGAGGGATCCTCGCCGTGCTGGTGTTCGCGGCGGTGGCTGGGCCGTATATTGGAGCGCTCTCCCATCAGAAGGGGCGATTCACCACAGGCGATTCCGGAAGCCTGAACTATGCCTGGTATGTGGACCACGCAGATCGTTTCGAACAGCAGAAGAACGACCCTTCTCGCTATGGTCTGGCGAAAGGCGAGTTGAAGCATACCTCGACGGAGATACTGACGAATCCTCCGGTCTACGACTACGGCACGGCGCGGCCGGGAACGTCATTGCAGTGGTTTGATCCTTCCTACTGGAACGATGGTTTGAAGCCTCGCTTCAACCTGCAGGCGCAACTGGCGCGATGCCGGGCGAGTGCGCTCATCGTGATCCAATACTTCGCTCTTCGTCCGCAGTACCTGTTGCTCTTCCTATTTTTGGCGCTACTGGGCGCTCGCTGGAATCTGAAAGATTTTGGACCTAAGGGTGTCGGGCCGGTGTTGCTCCTTCTGCTGGCGCAGTTGGGTATGTATTTTCTCGTGCTGACAGAGCCTCGTTACATCGGAAGCGCGATGCTGCTGGCACTGGTGATATTGCTGGTCTTTCTCCGCGTTCCAAAGCGAGATTCGATGCACTCCGTCCTTGCGGTGAGTGCGGCGCTGTTTCTTGGCATGCTGCTGTGCGGGAGTTTCACGGAATCGCTGCAACACTTGAAACGGGAAAACAGCGTCGAAGGGCGGCGCATGGGTGCCTACAAGAGATCCACATTTACCGCGGCTGAGGCACTCTCGAAGGCTGATGGCATCCATCCGGGAGACTCGGTGGCGTGCCTGGGCGAATACGCCTGTCGCGGAGACCTTTACTGGGCGCGGCTCGCACAGGTCCGCATCCGCACCGAGATCTTTGCGGATCTCAATCCGCCCTTGAGCGTGTGGGAGAAGGCCGATAAGGATCAGGTCAAAACTACGCTGCAAGGTTTGGGGGTCAAGGCCATCGTTGCCGACTTTGGAGCGAACGTCACTCCGCC
>JBDTDX010000198.1:0-7056 GCA_039922815.1 Granulicella sp. | reverse complement strand
ACGGCAAGCGTCTCCGGGATGAGCTCGTAAACCTGATCGCGGCGGACGATGCAGATGTGGTGGTCCGGCAGCAGAGTGGTCGCGCGGCGGCCCTGCGCGCCACCGTGAACGAGGAAGATGGTGCCGGTCGCGGCGGTAGCAGCCTCGCAGGTGGTCAGCACGGTCTGTGCAACGTCGATCTGCTCAGTCGTAAATCCGTTATCGCGAAGAATCGTCAGGCCATTTTCGGAAGACGAGGGCAGCCAATGATCCGGAAAGGCTTCGTCCACGATGAGGCGCTCTTCGTGGGCGTTCCGCAGAATATCGGCCACGGACTGGGCGATGAGCGTGTCGCCGGTACTCTCTTCGAGTTGGATTACCTCGGTGTCGTAGTCGACGAGGTATTCGACAAAGAGCTCGAGACAGGCGTGGCGATCCAGTCTGCCGATGCGGTTATAGTTGCGAACGATGGAGGCGTGCGAGGCCTCCACGGAGGTAGGCGTGCCAGGCAGCGCGGTGCGTATGAGGGAGAGAATCTCGTCGCGGGCAGATAGGGTGGGCGGCATTAGCGGACCTCCTTCGTTGCTGAATCCTTGGTCGCTGAATCCTTGGTCGCGGCGTCGTGGCCACGCTTCTTCCACCAGTCGCGAAAGGAATAGTTCGGTACGGGGCGCAGGTCGCGGAACTTCGTCCATTCGCCGGCCATGCCAGGCAGATGCGCGAGCTGTCCCTTGCGCTTGAAGACGAGTTGACCAACCCGTGCGAGCCGCTGCGCTGCTTCGTACCGCCGATGACTCAAAAAGATTTTTGCGATAGCCTGCATGGCAATGTTTTCGACGCTGAGGGCGCCGGTAAAAGTCTTCTGATCCTCGCGAACGATCTTGCCGCGAAGATGAATCAGCGTCTCAGGGATATTGATCTTGACCGGGCAAACCTCGTAGCAGGCGCCGCAGAGGCTCGAGGCGTAGGGCAGTGAGCGCGAGTGATCGAGCGACAGTAGTTGCGGTGTCAGAATCGCGCCGATAGGCCCGGAGTAGATGCTGCCGTAGGCGTGGCCGCCCGTCTCGCGATAGACGGGGCAGACGTTCAGGCAGGCGCCGCAGCGTATGCAATTCAGCGTCTCGCGCTCGCGCTCATCGTGAAGCTGATTGGTGCGGCCGTTATCAAGCAGGATCAGGTGAAAGTGTTTCGGTCCGTCGCCCGGAGTAACGCCGGTCCAGAAAGAGTTGTAGGGGTTCATCCGTTCGCCGGTGGCAGACCGTGGGAGCAGCTGAAGAAATACTTCGAGATCCTGCCAGGTGGGCACGAGTTTTTCGATGCCCATCAAACTGATAAGGACGTCGGGCATGGTGATGCACATGCGGCCGTTTCCTTCGGATTCGACCACGCAGATGGTGCCCGAGTCGGCGACGCCAAAGTTGACTCCGCTGACGCCGATCTTGATGCGAAGAAACTTCTCGCGCAGATAGTGGCGCGCAGCATTGGCGAGGTCGACAGGCTGGTCGCCAAGATCGGGCAGGTTCATCTTCTCGCGGAAGATCTCCCGCACCTCGAACCGATTTTTATGCAGCGCAGGAACGATGATGTGCGAGGGCTCTTCGTTGCCCATCTGCACAATCATGTCGGCAAGGTCGGTCTCATAGGGCGTAATCCCTGCGTGCTCGAGCGCGACGTTCAACTGGATCTCGTCGGAGGTCATGGTCTTGACCTTGATGACCTCTGCCGGTTGACCGTCGACGCTGTATTGGCGAATCAGTCCGAGAGCAATCGCGTTAGCCTCGCCTGCATCGCGGGCCCAGTGGACCTTGCCGCCGGCGCGCTCCACATTCTGCTCGAACTGGACGAGGTAGTGGTCAAGGTGCGCGAGCGTATGGTCTTTGATGTCGTTCGCGGTCTGCCGCAGGTCCTCCCAGTCGGGCATCTCCTCCACTCGAATGGCGCGGCGGGCGCGGATAATGTCGGTGGCATTGCGGACGTTGCGGCGGAGCTGATCGTTTTTCAGCGCGATCTTCGCGGCGACGGGAAAATCAGGGGCATCTGCGGTCTTGCCGACAACAACGTTCATGGGGCCACCTCGGTCGATGCAAGAATCTCCGCCAGGTGCATGGTGCGCACCGAAGAGCCGCCGCGATGAAGGCCGCCATAGATCTGCATAAGGCAGGAGTTGTCGAGCGCGGCGACGATCTCGGCCCCGGTCTTCAGCACCTCGCCTTTCTTCTCGTCGAGCATGGCGACGGAGACGTCGGCGTTCTTGACGGCAAAGGTTCCGCCAAAGCCGCAGCATTGCTCCTTGTTCGGCAGCTCGATGAAGCTGAGCCCCTTGACCGCGCGGAGCAGGCGGATCGGAGCATCCCCAACGTGCAACATGCGCAGTGAGTGACACGAAGGATGGTAGGTCACCAGGTGCGGAAAGTAGGCACCGACATCTTCAACGCCGAGGTGATGCACAAGCAATTCGGAGAACTCGAAGATGCGCGGCAACAGACTGCGCACCTCAGCGAGGAAGGCCGGATCGTTCTCGCGCTCGGCCATCATCTCGTAGTGCTCGCGCATCATCGCCACGCAGGAGGCCGAAGGTACGCAGACAGCCTCGGCATCGCGGAAGGTATGAACGAAGCGGCGAACCAGCGGAACCGCTTCGCCGTGGTAGCCGGTGTTGTAATGCATCTGCCCGCAACAGGTCTGCTCAACAGGAAATTCAACGGTATGGCCGAGCCGCTCAAGCACGCGCGTCACGGCGATGCCGGTCTCCGGGAAGAGCGTGTCGTTATAACAGGCGACGAAAAGACTGATGCGCATCTACTTCTCCTTCGATTCCTTCTCAAAGAACTCGAGGCAGCAGGTCGAGTTCCCTGAAAGCGCGTTGTGGCTTAGTAACCCGCTCTTTCAGGGGCAGGGAACGCCTCGCGAGGGCGATCCAATTATGAGGCAACCGAAAGAGTGATGGCCAGTTCGGAAAGGGCCGGTTGCACACCCTCGATTCGTTGACGAGAAACCTGGCTCTGCCATTGCCGCACGAGAAACGACACCGGCAACCCATCGTACCTGATTCCCGATACAGAAATGAATCGACTCAATTCGAGCGTCCGCGAAATACCCCTCGGAGCTATGCGGACGGTCTCCCCACTCCGCCTGCAAGACGAACATGCATCCGCTTCTGTACAATCCTCGCCAGACGCAAGCAGAGATCGCTTTCGTCTGAAGTGGCACCTATTCTAAAAACAGGAGACACATTCATGACCACGAAAACCTGGACGCGCCCTGATTTTGTTGCCGTTAGCCTTGGCTGCGAGATCAACTGCTACGCCCCCGCGGAACTCTAAACAAAAATGTTCAAGTTTAAACTACTGGGAACTGCCGCCGGTGGTGGCAGTCCCCAGTGGAATTGCGCCTGCACTCTCTGCAATCTGTGCAGAAGCAACCCGCAGATTCTTGCACCCCGCCTCCAGTTGCAGGCAGCCATGTCGGTCGACGGAGATCACTGGTTTCTGATCAACGCCTCCCCGGATCTCCGCGTTCAGATCGAAGCGAACCACGAGCTGCAACCCGCTCCTGCACGCGGCAAACGCAACACCCCCATACAGGCAATCATTCTCACCAGCGCCGATCTCGATCAGGTGCTCGGCCTCCTTCTGCTGCGCGAGTTTCAACCGCTGACGGTCTACGCGACCGCGCTCGTGCGCCAAACGCTTGAGGCCAACAGCTTTTTCCGCATGCTGGAGCGCGTCCCCAACCAGCTCACCTGGCATGAGATCGTTCCGGGCGAACCGTTTCCCGTAGCCGATTCCGGAATTGATTGCACCCCAATCCCGCTCGACGGCACGCTCCCTTTCTATGCGAAGGAGCACGACACGCACGCGTTTGGACAAGCCAGCCTCGGTCTTGTAATCGCCTGCGAAGGCCGTCGCATTGCCTACACGCCGGCGTTGCCAGAGATTACCGACGAGTTGCTGGCGATCTTTCAAAGCTGCGACACCGTCTTGATGGACGGCACCTTCTGGAGCGACGCGGAGTTGACCCGCACCCATTCCGGCACCCCGATGGCCCGCGATATCGGCCACATCCCCATGAGCGGCACTGACGGCACCATCGCTCTGCTCGCGGGCGTAAACGTTCCGAGCAAGGTGTACGTCCATATCAATAACACCAACCCGGTGCTCGACCCGCGCAGCCCGGAGCGCAAGGCGGCCATCGACGCAGGCTGGCAGATAGGATACGACGGATGGGAACTGACGTAGCAGTGCCGGAAGCAGCAGGCACGACAGCGGCGACCGAGACAACGATGCTCTCGCGAGAGGAACTGCACACGCGGCTCCGTGCCGTGGGTGCCGCCCGCTATCACCACAAGCATCCGTTTCACCTGCGCATGCACAAGGGCGAGCTGACGCGCGGCCAGCTACAGGCGTGGGCGCTCAACCGCTACTACTACCAGAGCCGCATCCCCATGAAGGATTCGCTGCTCCTCGCCAAAAGCGAAGACCCGGCCTTCCGTCGCGCATGGCGCAAGCGCATCCTCGATCACGACGGCGACCAGGATGGCTACGGCGGAGTCGAGAAGTGGATTCAACTCGCCGAAGCCAGCGGCCTCGCCCGCGAACAGGTCATCCCCTGCGACGGCATTCTGCCCGGCGTCCGTTACGCGGTCGATGCGTACCTCGCGCTCGTCCGCGACAACCCACTGCTGATCGCCGTGGCCTCGTCGCTGACCGAGCTTTTCTCCCGCGACCTCATCACCCTGCGCATGGACCAGATGCGCCTTCATTATCCTTACCTGACGCCGGGGCTGGCCTACTTTGTCGGCAGGCTCACGCAGGCTCCCGAGGACGCCACCTTCGCGCTCGATTATGTCGGTACCCACGCCGCCAATCGTACCGAGCAGGAGCGCGTCATCTGGGCGCTCGAGCAGAAGTGCGCCATCCTGTGGGCGCAGCTCGACGCCATCGACTATGCCTATGTTTCGCCCGGCAACATTCCGCCGGGCTGCTTCATCCCCACCTGCGACTGAGAGCGAACAGACTGCCATGGACATCAATTCGATACCGCGCATTGCACCGGGTTGCCGGCTTCATCCGACCGAAGAGGTCCTGCTCGTCCCCGAGGGAACCCTGCAACTGAGCGGCCCCGCACGCGAGATTCTCGAACGCCTCGACGGCCAGCGCAGCGTACAGGCAATCGTCGACGAGCTGCTGCAACAGTATCCCGGCGCTCCCGCCGATGAGGTGCGTACCGATGTCCTGAGCCTGCTCGCGCGCATGGAAGAGCGCAACGTGGTGCGGTCCTCATGACCGAAGTCACCAGCCCCATGTCCTCTCCTTTTTCGCTCATCGCGGAGTTGACGCATCGTTGTCCGCTGCACTGCCTCTACTGCTCCAATCCGCTGGAGATGCAGAAGAGTCAGGATGAGCTCTCGACCGACGACTGGAAGCGCGTCTTTCAGCAGGCCGCGCAGATGGGCGTCCTCCATCTTCACCTCACCGGCGGAGAGCCGCTCGTCCGCAAGGATCTCGCCGAGTTGATCGCCACCGCGCGCGCCGCCGGGCTCTACGTCAACATGATCACCTCGGGCGTCGGCCTCACCGAAGAGCGGCTCGCTTCGCTGGTGGAGGCGGGCCTCGATCATCTGCAACTCAGCTTTCAGGATATCGACGAAGAATCCGCCAACCACATCGCCGGAACCCGCGCCCATGCCATCAAGCTCGCGCTGGTGCCGGTGCTCAAGAAATTTTCACTCGCCTTCACCATCAATCTCGTTGTCCATCGCATGAACCTCGACCGGCTGGAAGAATTCATCCAACTAGCTGAGCAGCTTGGCCCCGACCGGCTCGAAATCGCCCACGTCCAGTACTACGGCTGGGCCTTGAAAAATCGCGCACTATTGATGCCGACCGAAGAGCAGGTGATGCGCTCCCTCCCGATTGTCGAAGCCGCACGCCAGCGCCTCAAAGGCAAGATCCATCTGGAGGCCGTCTTTCCCGACTACTACGGCAGCTTCCCCAAGGCCTGCGTCGGCGGCTGGGGACGCCAGATGATGCTGATCGACCCCGTCGGCCAGGTGCTACCCTGCCACTCCGCCGCCGTCATCCCCGGCCTAAGCTTCGACAGCGTCCGCGAACACGATCTCGCGTGGATCTGGCAATCCTCTCCAGCGTTCAACCGCTTTCGCGGCGATAGCTGGATGTCGGACACCTGCAAGAGCTGCGAGCGCAAGGAAAAAGACTTCGGCGGCTGCCGCTGCCAGGCTTTCCTGCTCACGGGCGATGCCGAGGCAATCGATCCGGTCTGCACCTTCAGCCCGCACCACGGCATGTTGACCGAGCTTCGCGTCTCCAGCCCCGACGTCCTGCCCGTCTGGCGCGGCTGAACCGCCGTCCTGCCGGACGGGCCCACTTCGCGTGGGGCGGGCACTTCGTGCCTTGTGACCCCCTTCGGGTGGCCCTCCGTTGGTCGGAAATGAGATTGCCCTGCGATTGCGAGGGCCAACGATAATCGATAGGATTGGGGCGTACTTCGGAAGGGTGATCGGAAGCGCGCCCTCAAGAAGGAAGGACCGGCCTATGCGTAAGTGGTTATTTGCTCCTGTCACAGTGACAATTTTTGGCGCAGCCGTTCTGCTGGCGGCAAGTCGCCCGGCGGACATTCGCTTCGATATTCACATGATCGATCC
Source organism: Granulicella sp. (assembly GCA_039922815.1). Lineage (GTDB taxonomy): Bacteria > Acidobacteriota > Terriglobia > Terriglobales > Acidobacteriaceae > Edaphobacter. Next base: position 413 of record JBDTDX010000198.1, on the reverse strand, counting down.
GGGCTATAGCGAGACCGCAGCCGTGGCGGACCTGAACAACGATGGCAAGCTCGACATCATCTCCAGCGAGAGCTGGTATGAAGCGCCGAACTGGGTCAAGCATCCTCTGCGCGAGATCAACTACAGCCAGAACTACATCGACAACTTCAGCGATCTGCCGGTCGATGTAGATGGTGACGGCTGGATCGACATCGTGCAGTTCAGCTACTTCGCGCACAATATCGTCTGGCTGAAAAACCCCGGCAAAAAAGGTGGCGACTGGAAGGTCACGGAGATCGACAACAGTGGGCCGACGGAGTTCGCCTTTCTCGTCGATCTGAATAACGATGGCAAGGCCCTCGAAATCCTGCCGGAGTTCGATCGTCCGAATGTGCCTCTGGCATGGTTCGAACTCGTGAACGGCAAGTACGTCA
>JBDTDX010000197.1:0-6657 GCA_039922815.1 Granulicella sp. | reverse complement strand
ATGTTCTGGTGAGTTTCTTTCTTGAAACCCGCTGCCTCTATCGTTATCGAATAGTTACCAGGAGGAACATTCGGAATTGAAAAATTACCGGTGGCATTCGTGACGGACTCATATACTGTGGCAGTGGCCGTGTTCGTTGCTGTTACTTTTGCTTTGGCTACTGTGGCGCCGGTTGTGTCCGCAACCGTACCCAATAATGTTGCACTGACAGCCTGCCCTTGCAAGACGGTTGGCAGCGTTATAAGACATAAAGCAACAGACAGAACCATCCAGATGTATTTCATATCCAAGCCTCCGAAGAACAACAGGGTTTAATATCCAGACATCGTAGCCCTCGAAGACATAATCATCAACAGAAAAGGGCTATCTCGCTATTATGTGGAGGGCCCCGAGAGAAACGCTGCCTAGATTACGTCCCCGACTATACACGAATTGAACGCGGTTACAAGGATTATCCGCTATTCAAAGGCCAGGTTTGCATGCTCCCCGGCGACGCTTGAGGCAAGTTGCCTGAAGCAGGTTTTGAGCACGAGTTTCATTTGTGGATGTTTCAATTAGGATGAAACTCATGTGCGCTCTTCTTTCCCTTCGTGCACGGATATTCCCTCATCTTGCGATGCTTGCAGTCATCTCCGGCTCAGCAATTGCGCAGCATAGGCCGCCCGCCGTGCCTCTCGTCACGAGCGATCCCTATTTCAGCCTCTGGTCGATGGCGAATCAACTGACCGATGCACCAACAAAGCACTGGTCAGAGGCAGCGCAGCCCATGACGGGGCTGGTAAGGATCGACGGAAAGCCGTTTCGGTGGATGGGAACGGTTCGAGGCGACGTGCCCGCGATGGAGCAGGTTAAATTGACCGTTGCGCCCCTCCATTCGGTCTATACCTTCCGCGCCGCCGGCATCGAACTAGAGGTCAATTTCTTTACGCCGCTGTTCCCGAAGGATATGGATGTTCTGTCTCGTCGGGTGAGTTACCTTTCATGGAAAGCCGTATCCACGGATAGCAAACCTCATCAGGTTTCTCTGATGTTGGATGTCGATCCACAAATAGCGGTGAACGATGGGTCGCAGCCGGTCACATGGGGGCGAACCCGAGCTGGCAACCTGACACTGCTCAACCTGGGAAGCCGCGATCAAGCGATCTTGCATCGTTCGGGTGATCGCATTCGAATTGACTGGGGCTATTTCCATCTAGGGGTGCCAGATGGAAGTTCCGCTACTATGGCAATCGCGAAGAAGGATATAAGCGATTGGACAGCGACTGGTACGCTTCCTATTTCTGACGACCTTGAGATGCCAGAGACCGCACATTCAGGAGCGCATGTAGCTGTGGTCCTGCCCCTTGGGGAAGTAGGCCCGAATCCCATAGAAAGGCACGTCCTGCTCGCGTACAGCGAAGGCTACAGTATCGAATATCTAGGACGCAAGCTTCACCCCTACTGGCAGCGTAACGGAATGAGTGAATCTTCAATGCTCATTGCTGCGGAGAAAGAATATCCAGCTTTGGAAGCTCGTGGCAAAGAATTTGATGCCGACTTGATGAGGGATATGGAGCGTGTCGGTGGGACTGACTACGCCTACATGACGTCGTTGGCGTTCCGGCAAACCATTGCAGCACACTCCCTGGTCGCCGACATCGATGGGCAGCCGATGCTGTTTTCCAAGGAAAACGACAGTAATGGATGTATTGATACGGTCGACGTGACCTATCCTTCGTCTCCGTTTTTCTTATTGTTCAACCCTGAATTGCTGCAGGCACAACTAGAACCAATGATGCGGTATGCCGCACTCCCACGTTGGAGATTTCCGTTTGCGCCTCACGACCTCGGTACCTTTCCGCTCGCGAACGGACAAGTCTATGGTGGCGGAGAATTGACGGAAGAAAATCAAATGCCCGTGGAGGAGAGCGGCGATCTGCTGATTATGATTGCCGCCATGGAGCGAGCGGAAGGGAATTGGAAATTCGCTCACACGTACATGTCGCAGCTTAAGAAGTGGGCTTCCTATTTGGAAGAAAAAGGCTTGGATCCAGAGAATCAATTGAGCACTGACGATTTTGCCGGGCACCTTGCACACAATACGAATCTGTCGATTAAAGCAATCATTGCGCTGGATGCTTTCAGCGAGATTGCCTCGGGTGACGGTGATGTAACTTTGTCAACGCACTATCATGCCGCTGCCAAAGCGATGGCCGCCAAATGGCTGGTTATGGCCAAGGAAGGGGATCACTACAAGTTGGCATTCGACCAACCGAATACCTGGAGCCAGAAATACAACCTGGTTTGGGACAAACTATTAGACCTGAATCTCTTTCCCGCTTCAGTAGCAAAAACGGAGTGGATCTTCTACGAAGGCAAGATGCAACCCTATGGACTTCCTCTGGACAACCGAAAGACCATTACCAAGCTGGATTGGGAGTTCTGGACAGCCTCACTCAGCGACAACCCGCGGCAGTTCGCTGATCTAGCTCATCGAACGGTCGTTTGGGCGGACAGTACCACCTCCCGCGTACCGCTGACAGATTTCTACGATACCGTGAGCGGGAGTCAAATAGGATTTCAAGCTCGGTCAGTCGTGGGAGGGATTTTTATCAAAGCCCTCATGGACCCAGCTATCGCCAAAAAATATCGTGAGCGTCCAAACTAGAGACCACTGGCAAAGCGCCCGTCAAGAACATTGCGGCCAGAGGATCGAGAAGTCCTGCTGGCATAACCCCCAATTGGAGAAGAGTTGGGGAGAGGTATAACTGGCCGTCGGTGATGGAGATGAGGTTCGTTGGGATATAGGTGGAGATGTCCTCAGCTTCGGTTTCGATGACGGGAAGAGCCGGAAGGGAGCCGCCGCCGCGTTCCTTAGTCAGGTGAGTCGATCGCTCAAGCATCCGGGATTGGATGTAGAAGATGTCGCCGGAGAAGGCCTCGCGTCCGGTTGGCCGGCGAAGCAGCAGGGATAGCTCACGGTAGGCCCAGGCGTGCTGCGTCAGATCATCGTAGACGATGAGCACATCGCGTCCCTTTCCATGAAGTATTCTGCGATGCTTGTCGCCGCATACGGTGTCACACATACACCAGGCCCGGCGCAGCCTCGCCTTCGACAGCCACGACCACGATGTAGTCTATGGCACCTTTTCCTGTAGGTTTGCCACCACCTTGGCAACGGCGGAAGCGCGCTGGCCAATGCAGCAATAGACGCAAACGACGTTCTGCCCCTTCTGGTTCAGGATGGCGTCGATCGCGATGGCCGTCTTCCCGTCTGACGATCGCCAAGGATGAGTTCCCGTTGTCCGCGACCGATCGGTACGAGAGCGTCCACCACCTTCAACCCTGTCTGCAAAGGTACATCCACTGCGGCTTGATCGAGGATCGCAGGCGCAGGAAGTTCCACCGGTAGCCGGGCTTCGATCGCGGCAAGGATAGGCTTATAGAGGAAGTGCTGCAATAGTCAAACGATGATCAAGAAGTTGAGCGCCTGGGTGCCTACGGTAAACCAGTCAATGAGCATCGCTATTTCCCTCCGGCATGGGAAACCACTTCTTTCCAGAAGGGGTTCGCAAAGATCAAGATCATGGATACGACAAAGCAGTAGATCGTCCGCGATTCAATCATTGCCAATCCCAAGAACAGCGTTCTCGTGATGGTGGAGGATGCGTCGGGCTGTTGTGCGAGCGAAGTTAATGCGGTTGCGACCGCCCGGCCTTCAGCCAATGCCGGGCCTATGGAGCCAATTCCAATGGTCATGCCCTCGGTGGCAATCGATGCTACTGCGATAACGGTAGTGCTGTCCATAGTGTCTCCCTCAGATCGTATCTATATTTTGGCTGGTGCAGGTTCGGGCGCGGACTTAAGTCTAGACTTGGGCGTGAGGGTGGCGGCAGCGATGTATACGCCCGCCAAGATCGTGAAGATATAGGCCTGCACCATCCCTGTCAGCAGGCCGAGAGCCGTCATGAAGATGGGGAAGATAAAGGGTGTGATCGTGTGTAAAATGGCCACGATCATGACACCGCTCATCATACTGCCGAAGAGGCGGACGGCCAGTGCCAGCGTGCGTGACAGTTCCCCGATGATGTTGAGCGGAAGAGACCAACCGATCAGGCCGGTCATGCCCAGGCCAAACCATACATCCCCAGACCCACGGCTTTGAGCCCTGAGTTTGCGAACTGCTTTTGCACCCATCTGCTGCTCGAACAATGCGTCTTCGGTGGACGGGCTCAGTGGGTTATCGCTCATGTTGTAACTCCAGAAAGCGGCTTACGAAGCCGCCCTCCATCTTGCTCAACGCGGTCTTCACCGAAGCATCCTCGGTATCGTGTTGCATGAGTTGTTGCTTCACTTCATCATGCAGATGGCTGAAATCCGAGCCCGCAAGGGCACGACGCACAGAGACGAGCACCTCCGCGCCAGCTTTCACCAGTATCCCCGCGTCCACGCCGAGGTAAACCGTTCCGCGTTCTGCGCAATCGTAGGTGAATATCCCAGGCACAAGTGCCGCAACACAATCCAGACGATGGGGCAGAAGCTCAAACGAACCCTGATGTGTTTCCGCCACGATACGTGACACTTCCGTGGTGTCAACGAAGATTCCGGTTGGGAGTAGAAGTTTTAGCGTCATGCTCCGGCCACCGCTTCTGGCTTCGAAGGCTGTGCGTCTTGCTTCTTGTCCGGGGCTGGCTTCGCAGTCGGATGCGGCACCGGAGTGTCAGGCGGCTTACCGTCAGACTTGACCTTTTCGTCAGTCTTTTTCACGTCTCCTTCTTTGCCTGATCAATGGAACCAATCATGTAAAGCGCGCTCTCCGGGTAGTCTTTAAACTCGTCCTTGAGAATGCGTTCACAGCCATCCAGTGCGTCTTTCAAGCTGACCGTTTGCCCCTTGATTCCGCTGAATTGCTCGGGGGTGAAGGAGGGTTGCCGAGTTCCCCTTATGGAGTGACTGCTCCAGGTGTATGTGAGACATTCCAGCCTCCGCCAAGTGCCTTGATCAACTGATCATCCGCTGTCATCAGTTCCATCCAGAGATTCATGGAGGTATGTTGATTGGCGAAGAGGGTGTCCACATACATCCCGCACAGCAAAGGCTGGTCGAAGCCAGTCTGGAACTTGTTGGCAACGAGCAGGATTTGGTACTCGTCCGTCTTAAAGGCCTCGCGGATATAGCGAACACACCAGTTCGGATTCAATACCTTGCTCGTCTCGGTGAAAGGGTCTTGTTCTTGGCAACACTTGCCCGATACAGAGTGTCGAGTCCTCCGATGCTCTCCGGATTCTGGAGCGTGAATCCGCATGACGAGTGTTTCCTTGACTGGCATCCAGCGCCAGCCAAACCTCGAATATCGAGACGCTATCGAAACCTTTCGTAAATCCCCTGATCAAGGCTTCGCCAAGCTGCTAGACTTGGTAGCCGTGCGGTCGTGTCACCGGCTACCGCGTCGGGAAGCTGTGTCGGTTTCACGCCTCAGATCTTGAAGGCCGCCGCGATAGCTTCTCATCCACACTCGACTCCGACACTGCCGAGCGGTACGCTTTAAGTACCACTTGTGCCCGCAACTAAACAGGAGGAATACCTTTGCAATTTATGAATGGAGCGACATGACTTCCCATGAGAGCCTGGCCGAAACATTTGGGAAAGTCGTTGATCCTGTCTGCGGCATGAAGATTTTGCCCGAGCAAGCTGCGAGTAAGCAGGATTACGAAGGCCAAACCTACTACTTTTGCGGGAAAAGTTGCATGGAGAAATTCAACGCCGAACCGGCCAGCTACGCCAGTCCAAAGCCCGTTGCCAAGGCATCGCCAGCCGCCGTCGCAAAGCCGATCATCGATCCGGTCTGCGGCATGCAAGTCGACCCCGTTACAGCGGCAGGCATGGTGGAGTACGGCGGGGTACGATACTTCTTTTGCAGCAAGGGATGTGTCTCGAAGTTCCAAGCGGACCCCGGCAAGTATCTCCAACCCATATCCACTGAAGAGCCGGAGCGGCCTGTCTCTAGGCACAGTCAGCAGACTGAGTACATCTGCCCCATGCACCCTGAAGTTCACAAGGACGGGCCGGGAGACTGCCCGAAGTGCGGCATGGCCCTCGAACCGGAGACTTTGACCGCACCCACCACGCATACGAAATACACCTGCCCAATGCACCCTCAGATCATTCGAGATGCGCCAGGAAATTGCCCGATTTGCGGTATGACGCTTGAACCGATGACTGTCACCGGCGTTGATGCGAACCCTGAACTCGACAGTATGACGCGGCGGTTCTGGATCAGCGCAGCACTGACTTTGCCCCTGCTCGCCATCATGGTCTCAGACTTCGTGCCTAGCCATCCGATTCAGGAACTTCTTAAAGGCTCATTGCTGGGATGGTTCGAGCTTGCCATCGCCTCTCCGGTGGTCCTCTGGGGCGGCTGGCCCTTCTTTCAACGAGGATGGACATCCCTCGTAAGCCGCAACCTCAACATGTTTACCCTCATCTCGATCGGAGCCGGGTCTGCCTACCTCTACAGCCTCGCCGCGGTCTTTATGCCGCAATTGTTTCCGGCGTCGTTTCGAGACATGTCTGGCCAGTTGGGTCTCTACTTCGAGGCCTCAGCCGTCATTACGGTTCTCGTCTTGTTAGGCCAGGTGCTGGAGTTGAAGGCGCGCAGCCAGACGAGCGGCGCCATCA